>JAMASZ010000061.1 GCA_023301585.1 Alphaproteobacteria bacterium
TTTTTTTTGAAATTTTTGTTCCAGGTGTGTTCTATGAAGTCTATTTATTTGCCCACCTGCACATTCGTCTTGATTTGAACGCCTCCCTTAGCCATGTCCAAGATACCTGTCAGTACATACACACAGCTGCATCCGCTGCAGCTGAGAATGAGCATCAGATGGCTATGGCTGCTAAACTACTTGTGCAGGACAGGCTCTGTGCAGAATTCCTTGGCAGAGCCCGTGACCAACTACTTACGATGGGGTACGATGATGTCTATGACAAAGGCTACGTTGCCTTTAACGTCCTCAGGTCAGGGAGGTTTGCATCTGCGGTGAGGGAGAAAGGCAAGAAGGAGAAACTCAATCGACCTGAGGCAGAGTCGCTTCCAACAGCCGAACCCTATCAATCTAGTCTACCTGCCTCGTTGTTTGGGAAGGCTCCACCTGCCAGGGAGTGTTCTCGGACTGACCTCTTGGGCCCGGATACCATAGCATCCTTGGAGAGAACATGTACCACCTGGTTTATTCCTGAGATCTTGCCTGATCATCCTCAGTTCTCCCCCCAGAGCCCGGTGGCCCGGGATTACTCCTTGTGGATGTCCTCAAGGGATCCACAGGTTCTGAGGCAAGCTTATTTGGAAATGAGGAAATGGCAGGGGGACAGGACTGAACGATCAGCGTCCAATCCCTTTAGGTTTGCTGAGGTGCAGCCATTCAGGTATGCACCTCCTCAACCTTTATCTGAGATGCGACCTAAACGGCAAGTGGTGGTTGGGGCCCTGGCATTGGGAGGAGTGGTACTGTTGTCACAGTGGGACAACATCATGGAGTACCTGGGGTTCGGCAGCTCAACAACTGAAGCAACTGTACGGGCGGTAAACGAAGATACCAGACATTTGAAAATAATGCAAGACCACGTTGTTCAACTGGAATCAGTCACCCAGAGCATGAGGACGGCATTAAGTTATACTGAAAAATATGAGCATTTGGAGGATGAGTTCGATACAACGGTGAGTTTGAGAAGCGAAGTATTTGGACAGTATTCCTACATTTATTCTGGAATAGAGCAGCTGAAGAGTAGCCATAGGTTAAACAGTGCTATTGTGCATCCTCCTTTCGTGAATGAGGCTTTGACCCAATTGAGTGCTGACCTTAGAAAGGATTACAAGGATTTGCTCATAGAAGACAAGAATGATGTGTATCAGTTGGAAACATCATATGTGATGTTACCAAATTTTACTTTGGACATTTTCGTCCACGTGCCAGTAGGGGACCATTCCAGACAGTTAAAGTTATATGAATTCATACCTGCCCCACTCAGGTTGTCAAACCATTCTCAGTTCTTTCAAGTAGAACCGTTTAGAACTCATATAGCAGTGGGACCTTCCCGTAAGGATGACTTCAAGGAATTGTCCCCTAGAGACCTGAGTGCCTGCAAAGTGTTGCAACATTTTTATTATTGCCCGCACCAATCTGTACTTGGATTTGACCATGCTGCTAGCTGCCTGTCTGCATTATTTTGGAATGAGGATGAAATGGTACGTTTGTCCTGTCCTTTGAAACCTGTTCCTCACAAAGATTACTACGTACAATTGAACCCAACTGAATTTGTCCTAGCATTAGATCAGCGGCAGCCTTTTCGGTTCAGGTGTGATGGGGATTACGAGGGGGTAATCACACTTGAAGGAATAATAAAAATTAGCATTCCACCTGGTTGCATGTTGGAGGGAAATGTATTCACTCTGCATCCGACAAATGAATTACATTATCAGGTAGGAGATGTATTGACTAGGCCTATGAAATCAGCTAAGGAAACGCTAACTGAAATGGTTGATTATGCAACCAATGCTTCACATTTATATAATGTGAGGAGTGGAAACATAGGGCCTAGTTTGGCTGAGGTATCAAAGGATTGGGTTGGACACATGGTCAAGTTGAACACAGATTGGACTTTCAAACAATATATTCTAGCTGGTTTTGGGACAGTCATGGCTATAGTGATCTTGTTGATCGCGTTTAAATGTTATTTTTATCAAAGGCAAACTCGGAATTACAGAACCACGGCTGACAACATTACAGGGCTTTCTGCTGAACTGGGTCTAGCTGAGGAGAGATTGTCTAACCGTTTTACCTTAGCTGCTTTGCTTAGAAAAGATGATCGACCTTCGTCTAGTGATATGGATACTACCTTGCCAGCTCCTTTGGCTCTAGATGACATTAGTGAGAGATTGGAAGAGGAAGAGGAGGATGAGGAAGAATTAGCCTCCACCTCCTTTTCCTCTCCCATTAGAGGATTTAGGTCTGTCACTCAATCTTTACCTGGTCATCTACCTTTTTAGTCCTTAGCTTCGCTTCCCAATCTCCATTAACTAATATGTTATGTAATTAATAATTGAAAATTCGAAAAATATATTCGGCCAGTTTACATACTATGTCTATTTCTTTCTTTTGAGAAGGTTAGCATTTCGTAATTTATGCCTTTCGGCAGCTGTCAGTTCTCTGTCTTGACCAGCCTGCCTTTGCCTTCTTACTTCAGTTTCTAATAACCTGGGTTGATATTTAATGTTAGGTACCGTTATACCTGCTTTCTTTTTGTCTGC
>JAMASZ010000062.1 GCA_023301585.1 Alphaproteobacteria bacterium
TATGATCTAGAGCACGCTCGACGCGCACATGAAATATAATCAGTCTTCATTCCGATCTCACGCTAAGCAGTCGCATTCCGTTATACATAAGATGGCGCAATTGGCATTTTCGAATCTTGCGCGCTCAGCAAGAAGTGTGAGAAAAGTTTAGATTTTTAGTGAATTCAGCAAATTCCCAACGCCGCCTAGGAGAAGCCCGCCACCAACATGGCACCCAGAACCCAAGATTACATCGACAGCCTCCAGGCGAAGATCCGGACCAACGCCGGATGGTGCACCAAGCACAAAGTGATGGTCGAGCACGAGCTCGCCGTCTACGAAAGAGCTTGCGGTCTCATGGACTCCGTCTTGCTGACGGCAGCCATGAAGAAGCTCAACGACAAGCACTTGACCCTGCAGGGCCAGTACGAGGAACTCCTGCAGATCTGCGTCGACGCGGGCGACAACGCCCTCTTCAAGCAGCACGAGGACAAGTACGCCAAGATCGCGGACACCTGGACGAGCATCAGGGCCCAGTACAGCGACGTACTTGTCCGCACTGAGGAAGCGAGGAAGAAGAATAACCCCGCTCCCGCCCCCGGGCCCGCAGCCCCGGCCCCGGCCCCGCGCGAGGCCAAGGAAGCACGCGGTGCGAAGCCGCCAGTTCTCACATCAGAGAACACGCCAGACGAGTTCAGGGTGTGGATCAACGAGTACGAGGTCTACCACGACCTGTCCAACTTCGCTCTCTTGAGCGTCAAGCAACAGCGTGTGTACCTGAACAGGCTCCTGTCCAAGGACATCAACAAGTCCCTGGCCGCCGCCGTCAACGATGACGCGGCGATCGTAGGCCCAGGCGGCTGCCTGGAGCAACTTAGGAAGGAATTCAAGTCCTACTACCCCCTCAACGCGAGGCGCTACGCAGCCATCGGCTGCTCACCGAACAAGGGGGAAACAGACAAGCAGTTCTGGATCCGCATGTGGGACATGTACCGCGACGCCGACATGTCCGCCATCACCATGGAGCAAGCGTTCTGCGTCATGTTCTCCACGCACTGCCCTGACCGCGAGCTGGGCAAGGAGATGCGTAAGCTCAAGGCCATCGACAGGGCCGCCTACCGCGAGGTCATGGAGGAGTTCGCCGCCGAGAAGAACACGTCCTCCCAGACCAAAGAAGACAAAGCCAAAGCGGCTTTCGTGAAGCCCGGCAAGTCCGGCAACCAGCCCAAGAGTGGAGGAGGAGGCAAGCCTGCAACCGGTAATGGCCCCTACGACTCCAGCAAGACGTGCGAGTCCTGCGGCGCCCGCGGCCACGACAAGGCAGCCTGCAAAGGCAACCTGCAGATCATCTGCAATTCTTGCGGCAAGAAAGGCCACTATCAGAGTGTCTGCCGTTCTTCTGGCGAGAAGAAGTCTGCGAAGGCCAAGAAGACGTTCGCCGCCGCCGCGGCCAACTCCGAGGACAACCAGGGCTACAGCAGCGACTCCAGCGACGAGGAGGTGCCCGCGGCCGCGGTCAGGAAAGCTACGTTCACGAAGCTTGCCCGCGGCATGAATGTAAGTGAGATATCAAGAGATACTCCACGCATGAATGTGTCTTTCAGCACCGAGTCTGGCAACGGCAGCTTCCGCTTCGACAGCACTCCGGACACCGGCGCCACACGCACCGTCATCGCCGCCAACCTCCTGGAGAAGAGCGGCATCAAGTTCAGCCACCGCCGCAAGGGCCAAATACAGCTTGAAGCTGCAAACGGCCAGATGATGAGCTGCCCAGGCACGGTCGTCCTGCACCTGGACTACGAGGGTCAACGGACGCGCGCAAAAGCTATTGTATGCGAGGACATGTACGACGAGGTCCTCATCAGCTGGTACGACCTCATTGGTCTCAACGTCATCTCGAAGACGTTCCCGCACGTCCTGGACCTCTCCAGGTGCTCCGATTGCCGCGCCAAGATCAAGAGGAAGGGCGCGGTCAAGAAGCTCAAGGCTTTGAACGAAGCAGAGAAGCTCGCAAGCAGACTTTGCTCAATGTTCCCCGACATTCTGAAAGATGAATTGTCCTACGAGCCCATGGCTGGTGAGCCTATGAAAATACACCTCCGCGACGACATCGAGATCGTCCCCAAGAGCGTCAGGCTTCCCCGTCCCATGCCCGTCCACGAAGAGCCCGAGGGTCGCATCACGGTGGAGGAGCTCATCAAGAAGAGAGTCCTCGCCAGGGTCACGGAGCCCACCAGCTGGTGCAACCCAGCATTTTTCGTCCCGAAGAAAGGCGGCAAGATGAGATTAGTCACCGATTTTACTCATCTCAATAAGTTCATCAAGAGGCCGACGCACCCGTTCCCGAGCTCGCAGGAGATCATGAAGAAGGTGAAGCCCACGTCCAAGGTATTCCTCAAACTCGACGCAGTAGGAGGCTACCACCAGATGGCGCTCGACGAAGAGAGCTCCTACCTGACAACGTTCATCCTGAAGTGGGGGCGTTTCCGTTACCTCAGGGGCCCCATGGGCCTCTCCCCCACCAACGACGAGTGGTGCTGCAAGTCCGACAAGGCCATCGAGGGCTGACAAGAATGGGCTGACAAGATTGTGGACGATATCCTCATTCAAGCCGAGAACTACGAGCAACTCTACGAGAGGGCACTCATCGTGCTCAAGAGGTGCAGGGACATGAACATGATTATGCCTCTGTCGAAGATGGAGTGCGGAGAGGAGATCTCTTTCGCCGGCCATGTGGTTGGGTCCAAGGGCGGATCCACGTACGTTAAAGGAGACCCCGACATGATGAAGGCCGTCTCCGAGTTCCCGCGCCCCCAGACGGCCACCGACGTCAAGTCGTTCCTTGGGTTGGCCCAGCAGCTAGCTTGGTTCGTGCCCGAGCTGGCACACAACACAGCAGCTCTCCGAGACCTCACGAAGAAGAAATCCGACTTCCACTGGGGAGAGATCCACGAGCGCGACTTCCTCGCCGTCAAGAAGCTGCTAGCCGGCAACCTCATCGTCCACCCGTTCGACGTCAACCTGCCCACGGAGCTGCACACCGACGCATCAAGGCTCAATGGCCTCGGCTACGCTCTCCTGCAGAGAAAGCCAGACGGACAGACCGTCCTCATCAGCTGCGGCTCCTGCTCCGTCACGGATGCCCAGTCCCGCTACGCCGTCATCGAACTGGAGTGCCTCGGCATCCAGTGGGCAGTTCAGAAGTGCGATTACTTTCTCAAAGGCTGCCAAGACTTCTCCGTGATCACCGACCACAAGCCCCTGCTCGGCGTGTTCAGCAAGGACATCGGCATGGTCGAGAACCCCCGCCTCCAGAGACTGAGGATGAAGCTGTCTCCCTACTCATTCACCTTGCGGTGGACAGCGGGGAAACAGCACGAGCTGGCGGACGCGTTGTCCCGCTACCCCGTGTTCCAGCCACAGGCCGAAGACCCAGAGCTGGCAGCGGCCAACAGGAGCATCGTCAAGAAGGTAGTCGACACCACTCCCTGCGGCCCCATCCTCAAGGCGGCCAGCGACGACGCGTACCGGAGGATCATCCAAGCCCTTAAGCAATACAAGGACAGCAGCAGCATTCACCCCGACTCCCCCGCCGCCGCGTACAAGGCGCACTGGGACAACCTCTCCGTCATCGGGGAGGGCGTTGAGCAGCTCGTCTTGCTCGACTCCAAGCGGATCGTCGTTCCTCACCCAGCACGGAAGGCCGTGCTCGCCGCGATGCACAAGTCGCACTGCGGCATCGTCAAGACCAAGAAGCTCGCCGCCCAGCTGTTCTACTGGCCGGGCATGAACAACGAGATCGAGCACATGGTCCGCAGCTGCACGGCATGTCGAGAGATGCTACCATCGCAGCAGCTGGAGCCGGCCAAGGAGCAATCCGAGGAGCCGCTGGCCCCCATGTCGCACCTTGGGGCCGATTTTTTTGAGCTCGACGGCAAGATGTGGTTGTGCGTGGTGGACAGGTTCTCAGGCTGGCCGTTTGCGGCCAAGATGGCCTCCACGACCACCGAAAAGACCACTGCTCAACTGGCAGAGTGGTTCAACCTGTTTGGTTGGCCAATTAGCATAAGATCGGACGGCGGTCCGCAATTCAGATCTAAATTTTCGATATTTTGCAGATCTAACGGCATCGAGCACCAGGTATCATCCCCCTACAACCCCCAGAGCAACGGGCTTGCGGAGGCCGGGGTCAAGCAGGTCAAGTACTTGCTGAAGAAGTGCGCCAAAGACGACACCTCCGTCAGCGAGGCCCTGGCCGCGTACCGCAACATGCCCCGCGAGGACGGCTTCAGCCCGTCCCAGCTCATGAACGGGAGGAGGATGAGGAGCGCAGCGCTGCCTGTGCTCAGCCAACACCTGACAGTGCAGTTAGAAAACGTAAAAGAAGGTCGCATAGCTAGAGACACGACGGCTGAACGTGCTAAAGACTATTATAATGACGGCACTAAGGCCTTGCCCCCATTGCAAATCGGTGACGCAGTGGTAGTGCAAAATCGAAAGACATTCAGATGGGTCAAGCGTGCGACCGTTGAGAAAATGTGCGACTCTGGCCATTCATACGAGGTCAGAATGAGGGAATCGGGCAAATTGAAGACGAGGAATCGCAAATTCCTCCGTCCCGATTCCCAAGGTGAGAATGAAGGAAAGAAAAGTGCAGAAGGCGACGAGTGCGAGCCAGAAGCGCTGAGTATGAGGGAGTTTGAATGGACACTAGTTGTGCCCAGGAAAAAGCGGCAGCGAAAAGCCAAAGGCTCTCCTCCCACAAGATTCAGTCCCCGTTTGGCATCGAAAGCTTCAAAAACTATTTTTCGTTGTAAGCGCGCCAAAGTGTTTGAAAGTCTTTTCGAAGAAGAAGAAAGAAGAGAAGAAGAAGAAGCATGTGCAACCCACTCCGCCTTCACGCTCCTCCCAAGAAACAGGTGTCAGTCAACAACGGCCACATCGACACCAGCACCGGCGTCCATCTCCTCGAGGTCCACTTCGGGAGCATCGGGCAGGGCGCCATCATGGCCCTCGTCCTCGTGGCCTTCGCCGTCATCGGCGCGGCCGTCGTGTGGTGGTACTGCAAGTATCGAGGCAGGACCGCCGAGAGGATCCAGCAGGCGGCCATCAGGGAGTCCCAGCGCGCCGCGCGCGAGGAGTGGGAGAGGCATCAGCAGCTACAGATGCGGCCCCTGCCGGAGGAGCCCGACCACCCACACGTACAGCTGCTGCTTCCCAAGCCAGCACAGCTTTCTTCGAGCAGCGAGCGGCCGTGTCAGGCCAAGCGCAGAGGTAGCCACTCCTCTGTGTACGATCGCCTCGACCGCGCGTCCGCGCTCATGGGCCAGCAGAACGAGATGCTGCAGCGGATGGCAGAGGCGAGCGAGCGCACAGGCGCTCAGCAGCAGGAGAAGAAGCGGAACAACAAGAAGCCTGTTCCCGCTTACGACTCCGAGTTCTAGCCACGGAGCCTAGAAGCGTACGCGTTTTGTTGTATGTATGTGTTGTGTGTGTAAAAGCAGAGCAAATGTGAAAAATAACAAAGTGTGAATCATGCACGGTCAAAGAGACCAACGGTACGCAAGTGCATAACTAACAAAAATATATTTATATATTGTACTAATCCGAGGGCGCCCCCTAAAGAAGAGGCTGGCGTCTCCTTCCCCCTGCTTTAGGGACATATAAATTTGTGTGATTTAATCTTAAAAACATGAATAATTGGTTGTTTCTTCCGTTTTTAACCCAATCATGGGGGAGATGTTGTATACTTGAGTACTCTGTACATGTATGATCTAGAGCACGCTCGACGCGCACATGAAATATAATCAGTCTTCATTCCGATCTCACGCTAAGCAGTCGCATTCCGTTATACATAAGATGGCGCA
>JAMASZ010000063.1 GCA_023301585.1 Alphaproteobacteria bacterium
CATGCTACTCGTCATCGATAACTACGACTCATTCACCTACAACCTAGTACAATATTTTTCAGAACTAGGCGTAGAAGTACAAGTCTATCGTAACGACGAAATCAGTGTAGAAGAAATCAAAGCTCTCAACCCTGACTACATCTGCATCTCTCCAGGACCCTGCACCCCAACCCAAGCAGGAATCAGCTGCCAAGTCATCGAAGAACTTGGAGGAACATACCCCATCTTAGGCGTCTGCCTAGGACACCAAAGTATCGCCCAAGTATATGGAGGCAACGTCATCAGAGCACCACGCCTCATGCACGGAAAAACCTCACCCATGCTACACCAACAGCAAAGCGTATTCGCAGAGCTACCATCACCCTTTACAGCCACACGCTACCATTCGCTCATCGTTGAGAAACACAGCCTACCTGACTGCCTAGAAATCACAGCAGAAACCGCCGAAGGAGAAATAATGGGACTCAAACACAAACAACTCAACATACACGGAGTCCAATTCCATCCAGAATCCATACTCAGCGAACACGGCAAAGAAATCCTACAAAATTTCTTAAACCTCAAATAAACTAGGATGAAAGCATTTATCCTATCAGCAGGACTAGGCACACGCCTAAAACCGCTCACAGATAAACTGCCAAAGCCACTCATTCCTGTACAAGGCAGGCCCCTCATAGCGCACATCATCAGCCAGCTAAAAAACAGCAAACAGCTAAACCTAGAACACATAGCAATCAACACCCACCACCTCGCCCACATATGGAGCGACTACCAACAGCAACTCAGCGAGCAAGGCATCCCCATTAGCTACCACCACGAACCAGAACTCCTAGATTCAGGAGGTGGCATAGCCAATCTAGCCCAACAACTACAACAGACAGGACAACTCGATGAAACCCAAGATGAAGACATCCTCATCTACAACGGAGACATATGGACAAACCTAGACCTAGACCAACTCATCCAAGCCCACAAACAATCCAACAACAGCGTAACCCTAGCCCTACAAAACCAAGGGCAATCCCTTCGCATATATAGTCCAAATACAGACAAACAAGCATCACAACCCATCCTAGACATAGCCGACCCACCAGCTCACGCAAACCTCAACGACTGGCACCAATTCACAGGCATCTACCTAGCAAAAACCTCATGGATCCTCAGCCTCCCCCAAGGCAAACACCCCATAATACCCCACTGGAAAAAACTAATCCAACAACAAAAACTAGGAGCAACAGTACTCTCTCAAAAGTATTATTGGTCGGATTTAGGCACTCCCTCCTCCTACAACGCCGTTAAATAATCCTCTTTTGGCGAAAAAGGGCAGCTAAATCATATTTTTTCAGGGTCGAGTAGCGTATCTACACTCACCCTCAAAATATTCTTGCGCCACCCTTTTTCATCCAAAATAGAATCATTTACAATAATCACTCCGCGCCACGTTTTTATTCAGCGGCTATTCTCACTCAAAATTAGGAGTCAGCTAAAATATTCTAGATAAGGCGGATTCAACTTGCTAACGCAACAAAATAAAAAAAGCTAAGATGAGATAAATAGAGTATAGTAAGGGTGTAAAAAGCCTAACAAACTATATGAATAAATCCCACCTTAGCGAAACAGAACGTAAAGCAATTGCATCAATGTTAAAAGCAAAAAGTAGTCAAAGTGAAATAGCGCGTAATCTTGGCTATCATCGCTCGACGATAAGTCGAGAGATAAAGCGAAACATCAGCCTAAGAGGAGGGTACCGATATAAGCAAGCGCATAAGCTAAGCGTAGTACGCAAGCAAACTAAAGTAATAAAAAAAGCTAAAATAACAGGAGAGCTAGAACAAAAAATACTATATTACCTAATGCTTAAGTACAGCCCTATGCAAATAAGCTACGAGCTTAAATCACAAGGAATAAGCTTAAGTCATGAAAGCATCTACCGCTATTTAATAAAAGATAAGAAACAAGGAGGAAACCTCTACAAGCACCTAAGGATCAACGGTAAAAGACGCTACAGGAGAAGAGTTAAAGCGCAAAGAAGTAAAATACCTAACCGAATAGATATAGAACTAAGACCAGAAGCTATAAACCAACGCAAAGAGCTAGGACACTGGGAAGTAGACTTAGTGAGCTACAAAGACGGGTATCTAGTGACTAGCTACGAGCGAACAAGCCGACTAGCTAGAGCAGCGAAAATAAGCTCAAAGCAAGCACTTGAAGTAAGTACAGCCATTATAAGAATGATGAGCGGCTATAAAGTCCAAAGCCTAACCTATGACAATGGGTTAGAATTTGCAGGACATGAACAAGTTAATCAAGAACTAGGAAGCGTTAGCTACTTCTGCAAACCTTATGCTAGTTGGGAAAAAGGAGGAGTTGAAAACTTCAACGGACTTATCAGACAATATCTACCAAAGAAAAGCAAATTAGAACATATCTCTGCAGACTATCTTGAAGAGATAGTCACAGAAATAAACAGCAGACCTAGAAAAGTCCTCAACTGGAAAAACCCTTTATCATTTAAACTTGAATTAACCGCCTAAACTAGCTCTACTATCATTAAGGCTCTTGTTGCATTAGCAAGTTGAATCCGCC
>JAMASZ010000064.1 GCA_023301585.1 Alphaproteobacteria bacterium
AACATACCTTCTGTCAAACCAATCCTCATCATTCAAATACACCTTTTTCTTTAACACGCCGTCTGCACGCAACGCGTTGTCGTCAATGATAACCACTGAATTGGCTTTCGTTGCCGCTGCTGAAACAAACTCTCTCCGCCTCTGATCGATCACCTCCTGTGCTATGACTCTTTGCTCCTGCGCACACTCGGCACATGTTGTTACCTTGAGCAGACTACGGAGCCGAATGGTGTCGGTCGTCGACGAAAGCTGTTTCTGCACTTTCAAAACATCCATCGCTTCCACCTCCCACACATTGGCTGCCCCCACACACTCTATTCTGGACGCCAACGCCTCCCCCTGCGTCTTGTGCGTCGCCATGACCTCAACGATAGCCTCCAACTTGCCGTCGCGGAGCACGCCCACGTCCGCGGAGTGGATGCCATCGTAGCGGTGCTCCTGCGCCGCCGTGCATCCTTGGTACCCCTTCTCATGAACGTGTCGCAGGCGGTCACAGTCGGCGAAAAACTCGAATCGGGCGATGTCTGTGACCAACAACAGCTTGGCGGCAAGGTGAATGTAGGTCTCGCCGCCAGCAGAACACTCTTCGTCGTCGTCGTCCTTGGAATGGTGCGCGAAATGCCAACGGTTCTTTTCACCCTGCCTCAGTACCAGCGCCTTGGCACAACCAAGACACGTGAAAGGACCGTTTTCTTTCGAGCAGGTAGGCGTCACCGTCTGACCCGTTTTGGATCTGGCGACGGGGATGAGAAGGGGCATTTGGTATCGTTCAATATTTAATTTGTCGTTCATGTCGGCGCCGTTTAATTGTATTATTCGTTTTGACGTTTTTGTAACACGGTGAATTCTGGTTGCTGGTACATGGCGGGGTTGTCTGTATCATCATCACTGTCGTGGAGAGGGACTTCGTCGCCTATCACACCTCTGATCGGAACAAGCGAATACCCATCAATACTTTTGGGTAATACATGCCCACCCGTTCCGAAAGTAAGTGGTATTTGGTATTTGCTCTTAAACTTCGTATGCCAATCGGGTCCTTCAAATCCTAATAGGAGGACCAGTCCGTCTGGTTTTAGCAATCGATAGACTGCCTCGATGTCCCTTCGGTATTCTCCAAAATTACAGTAAACTGTAACCAATACATGGAACGCGTTTTGAGCATCGGGAAACAGTGGGGATTCAGGTGGTGCATCTCTCGTGGCCACGATATCGGCATTTGGGGTATCAATATCCCATGTTGTCCATCTAAAAATTGTAGACGCGTTTGTGGCGTATGTTGCGCGAACAAATGTCCGTATGGTCTGTTTTATGTGACTTAGACGTCGGGTATCTTGATTGTCTCTTTGGCACGCAAGGCAAATATTTATCTCGGATTCTGCGGTATCACCAGGCGAAACGAGAGACGTATATTTACCCGGTGCACCTGTAGCGTTACCCATGTCACACACTGTAATGTTTACATATATTTTTTGTTGAATTTTTTGAATTTCGGTGTTTTCTCTCGGCCTTTGTTTTTGTTCTACAACAGAGTACGACGGGTTGACGCGCACGGACGAGTACGTTGCCGATGACGAATTTTGGGAAGAGGTTTGCGAGGCGGCACTTGTGTTTGAATCCGAATCTATATTACGTAATTAGTCTCAGGAAATCCCCGTTACCCTTGTGCTTACAGGCCAATTGGCGTTGGCGGTGGGCTGGTTGAAATCTGCACCAAACGTGATCGACTGCAAGCCTTGGGGCCAGGTAACCCCCACGACGGGCTGGTCGAAACGTTCACCAAACGTGATCGACTGCAAGCTTTGCGGCCAGGTAACCCCCACGATGGGATGGTCGAACCATCTACCAAACGTGATCGACTGCAAGCTTTGGGGCCAGTTCGCCTCCTCAATGTGCTCGTTGAAATGTGCACCAAACGTGATCGACTGCAAGCTTTGGGGCCAGGTGACCCCCACAATGGGTTGGTCGAACCAACTACCAAACGTGATCGACTGCAAGCTGTTAGGCCAGGTGACCCCCACGACGGGATGGTCGAAATATTCACCAAACGTGATCGACTGCAAGCTCCGAGGCCAGGTAACCCCCACGATGGGATGGTTGAAATCTGCACCAAACGTGATCGACTGCAAGCTGTTAGGCCAGGTGACCCCCACGATGGCCTGGTTGAATTCTGCACCAAACGTGATCGACTGCAAGCTCCGGGGCCAGGTGACCCCCACGATGGGCTGGTTGAAAAAATAACCAAACGTGATCGACTGCAAGCTTTGGGGCCAGTTGACCCCCACGATGGGCTGGTTGAAAAAATAACCAAACGTGATCGACCGCAGAGTTGGTGGCCAGTTGATCCCAACGATGGGCTGGTCGAACCAGCTACCAAACGTGATCGACTGCAAGCGCCGGGGCCAGTTCACCCCCTCAATGGGTTTGTCGAAACGATTACCAAACGTGATCGACTGCAAGCTCCGGGGCCAGTTCACCCCCTCAATGGGTTTGTCGAAACGATTACCAAACGTGATCGACTGCAAGCTCCGGGGCCAGTTCACCCCCTCAATGGGTT
>JAMASZ010000065.1 GCA_023301585.1 Alphaproteobacteria bacterium
AACGGTCACGACATCAGCTTTGGTGAAATGGACGCCGATAAGAAAAATGAAATGAGCCACCGCGCCGTTGCGGTTGAGAAGTTCAAAGCTTACTTATCCGAGAATTTTTAACGGCTATGAACGCACCAACATCTGACCTTTTTGGACTATATATTCATTGGCCGTTTTGTGCGTCTAAGTGCCCGTATTGTGATTTTAACTCGCATGTTAGCGACGCTATTAATCATCAATCTTGGGCAGACGCTTACTTAAAAGAATTAGGCCACGTTGCGTCAAAAACATCGGAGCGTACAATTACCTCGATTTTCTTTGGTGGTGGGACGCCGTCACTCATGATGCCAGAAACGGTTGAGCAAATTTTAACGCATGTCCGAAAGCTTTGGAGCGTTGCGCCAAATATTGAAATCACATTGGAAGCAAATCCAACGTCAATTGAAGCGCAGAAATTTGAAAGCTTTGCACGCGCTGGTATTAATCGTGTGTCAGTTGGTATCCAATCGCTAAGTGATAACGACTTAAAGTTTTTGGGTCGTCAACATAATGCGGAGCAAGCATTGGAAGCGCTAGAAGTTGCCACAAAGAATTTCGAGCGTTTTAGTTTTGATTTAATTTACGCCCGCCCAGAACAAACAACGCAGATGTGGCGTGATGAATTGGAAGAAGCGCTTCGCCACGAGAATGGTCACATATCGCTTTATCAATTAACCATCGAACAAGGAACGCCGTTTTTTACACAACACGCGCGCGGTGATTTTCAAGTTCCAGAGCAAGATAGCGCTGGCGAGCTGTACGAAGTGACCCAAGGGATTTTATCAGGAGCTGGACTGCCAGCTTATGAGGTTTCTAATCATGCAAGGTTGGGGCAGGAGTCGCAACATAACCTGACCTATTGGCGTTATGGCGACTATGCAGGTATTGGTCCAGGTGCGCATGGGCGTTTGACGCTGGACGGTGAAAAGTTCGCAACCCGCACACACCGCGCACCAGATATATGGCTGGAGCGGGTTAATAAAAACGGTCACGGCTATCACGATTTTGAATTGGTCAATAATGAAGCACGTTTTTCTGAATGTATGATGATGGGTATGCGCTTGGTCGAAGGTGTACCGTTCACGCGTATCGAAAATGAATCTGGTAAAAAATGGCAAACATTATTGCCAGACGAAAAATTAAAGCCGCTCATAGAGAACGGCTTTATTAAAATTGATAATCAGTTTATTAGACCAACAGCAGAGGGCTTGCAGCGTTTAAATAGTCTGCTTGGCTACCTGCTGTAAAGCTTTACTGCGCTGGCGCACCGCCACTCATTACTTCTTGCAAATCCATACCATTCACAAGTGTATTACCTTGAGCATCAAGACTTAATTTACAAATCTTTTCATTACCGTTTGGCGCACTGAATTGATTAAGCGTTTGAAGCTGACCAATAGCCATCATTGCTTTTTGTTTCTTGGCAGGATCAGCTTCTGCAGAGGCTTTATTTTCAAGGATAGAGATCGTTTTATCTAAACCTGTCGTCACAATTGTTAAATCACCAATCGCACCAAACTTGGAAGATGCGTTAGCGTTGATTGCACCATCAATTTTCGCGCTGTAGATATCGTTGCTCATATGCGAGTCACTGATTTTTATTGAAGCGCCAGCTTTTGCCATTGTATCTTTTAGGGACATTAACGATCCTAACGCCATCATCTTAGCGGAGTCTGGATTTTTCTTATTAGCGTCAGAAAGATTTTTACCCATTTCGATTAATTGATTAATAGGTAAGTTATTCAAAGTGATTTTTTGCTTTAACTTAGTCGGAACTAACTCTGTGTTTTCTTTATTACTTGGAAGTTTAAGGTCATCATAAGATATGGAGAATAAGCCATTGATATTCTCACGCGTTAAGCCATCTACCCCAAGGTTGAACAATAAAGAACCCAATTTAAATCCTTCTGTTTCACCAGTCTTTTTGTTTACGCCAGAAACATCAATATCTTGTAAAGAGAATGAAGACGTTGAACGGTTAAATGATTTAAGAATAAGCCCAAATGAAGAAAGGATATTATTGTTAATGACATCTAGTTCTTTTTGAATTTGTGTTACGCGCTCAGGTGAAGGTTTTTTGTCCTTAGACAGCATTTCTGCAGTAAGGGTTTCAATTTTATCAACTTCGCCCATCATTTCTTTTTTGTACTTCTTGCCAATCTCTGGGTCGTACCCATCGATATCACTCAACATAGAAATACCACCAACATTAAAGTTAACTTTTTTCTCTGGGTCTATGATAGAAAGATCAGAAGCTGTAAACTTTACGTCACCCTTCCATTTATTATCACCAATTTCAACGTAGTTACTTTTTGTGATTGCGTTTTTAAGATTGAATATTGTTTGACCATCGGCGGTGTCTAAGGAAATATCTTCATAGATAGAAGCAAATTTAGAGAATGTGTTTAGGTCACTGTTCCACGTACCACCGTTTTTTTGCTTACGAATGTTGACTTGGTACACCTTACCTTTATTCGTTGAGAACAAAATAGGCGTTGGAATAGCCATGGACATTTTCCATTCTTTATCATTGCTTTCATTTGGCACGGCATTAATGGTCGTTAAACCGATTTTTACCTTAAATCCTTCTTCTGCGATAAGCTCAATTGCAGGCAATGTGATGGCATAATAGCTAGGTGCTTGCTCAACGGTAATTTCACCTTCTTTGACTAATTCTAGACCTTTTAAGCCAGAAGTACCC
>JAMASZ010000066.1 GCA_023301585.1 Alphaproteobacteria bacterium
CCTAAAATATTTTATATGATTTGATTTGATTTGATTTGATTTGATTTATTAACTCTAAGGACACAGGTAGTGTATTATAAGAGTAACAGTCCAAGTTCAAAGATAATTAAAGAAAGAATATATGGTCATAACAATGTAACAAAATGGTGACTAGATAATACTGTTTAGCTTGGACTTAAATGTTGCAAGACTTCTTGCATTCTGGATATCCAGAGGTAGCTTGTTCCATTCATTCACAACTCTTTGAGAAAAGAACTTCCTTCTGATTTCAAGCCTTGATTTTTCACCAGAAATGTTCTCTTTAGCAGATTGTCTTGTATTTCTGCAACTCACATCTTTGGTTTTGGTGAAGAGTTTTGTGTCAAAATCATCAATTCCATGTATAATTCTGTATGTCTGAATGAGATCTAGTTTTTTCCTATGATCACTCAGTGTTGGGATACCCAGCAAACAGCACCTTTCATGGTACTCGAGGCCTTTCATCCCATCAATCATTCTTGTGAACCTCCTTTGTACCCTCTCCAAGGTGTCTGCATCTTTCTGAAACTGTGGATTCCAGACAGTCACACCATAGTTCATGTGGGGCATGACATATGTCATGTAGAGCTTTGTCATTAGTTCTGGTTCCTTATTCTTGAAAGATCTGTAGATCTGGCCCAGGATCTGGTTGCACTTGAGAGCAACTTTCTTAACTTGTGCATCAAACTTGAGGTTGTCTTGTACCAATATACCCAGATCTTTTTCCATGACAGACGAGCTAAGATGTTCATCTCCCAATAAGTATTCTTCTGGAACATTGTTTCTTCCAAAGTGCATGATCGCACACTTCTTGGGGTTAAACTTCATTTTCCATTTGATTGACCAGTTGTGAAGAATGTTTATATCTTCTTGTAGGCTTTGTACTTCATGTTCGTCATCTACACAGGAGACGAGCTTGAGATCGTCTGCAAATGTGAATACTGAATTTTGAAGCCCTTCATCTATATCATTGATAAATATGATAAACAAAACAGGGCCAAGAACTGAGCCTTGAGGTACCCCAGAAATTACAGTCTCCCAGGTGGAGAACTTTCCGTCAAGAACTACTCGCTGCCTTCGTTGTGAGAGCCAGTTCAGGATCCATGCTTTCAAATGTCCTGTCACTCCTATTGTTTCCAATTTTTCAATCAGTTTGGCATGACTCACCGAGTCGAAAGCCTTCGAAAAATCGTAGTACACTGAGTTTACTTTATGCCCTTGATCCACCAACTCTCCAACTTTGTTGATGTATTGGAGAAGGTTTGTCACACATGACCTATTTCTCCTGAAGCCAGACTGGTGAGGTCTTAGTTTTGAGTACTTCTCCAGGAAATCTATCAGTTCATCTTTAATAACAGACTCCATCATTTTGCAGATAATACTTGTGAGACTGACCGGCCGGTAATTCCCTGGTTCTTGCTTTTTTCCTTTCTTGTGTATTGGGCATACATTGGCATCCTTCCAGTCTTGTGGTACTTTCCCCTCCTGCATTGATCTGTTGTATATGACTGCTAAAGGATAGCTCAGGAAGGGTCTCATCAGTTTCAACATTTTTGTACTCAGTTTATCAGGCCCTGGGGCAGATCCATCTTTTAACCCGTCAATCTTTCTCTCGACAATTCCAGGGTGAAAATACACATCACTGAGGACCTCTTTTGTACCTGGAGCAGGTGTATCTGTTATTGGGTCATTGTCAACTGTAAACACCGAGGAGAAGAACTTGTTTAGCAATTCACATTTGCCCTCAGCTTCCTCAACCATTTCTCCATTTTGATCTTCAAGGACTGTAACTCTCTCCTTCACCTTTGACTTTGATCGCATGTAGCTGTAAAACTTTCTTGAACTGGCAAAGCGTGGCCGAACAAGTTCCTTTTCAAACTCGTCCCTGGCCTTATTTGCTTCAAATATTGCAAGATTCTTCTGTTTCCTATAGGCGGTGAGAGAAGACAGGTCTCCCCTCTTTTCAAGTGACTTGTAGAGCCTCCTCTTTTTCCTTATAATTCTTAATAAATTTTGGTTCATCCACATTGGCTGATTGTTCTTTCTACATTTTGTCATTGGAACACATTTGTCTTCTATTTGTTGGACAACATTTCTGAAAACTTCCCAAGATTGACATGCATTTTTATTTTTAAATTTGTCATGCCAATTGATGTCTCTGAAATATTCTGTCATTTGATGTAGATCAGCTTTTTTCCAATCTCTTATCTTGTCCTCAGTCAATGGAGGCTTGTATGCAGTGTTGGTGAATTCAATCTTTAAAACGAAATGATCACTGATTCTGTTCTCTTTGTCGACACTAATGGTCTGTATCCTCTCTTGACAATTTGTGATGGTTAGGTCGAGTGTATTACCTTTCACATGGGTTGGTTCTTTTATCAATTGGACCAGATTAGCAACATCCATAGCTTCCAGTAGCTCTTCTTCGATGGTACATGTTGACCTCTTTGTTTCCCAGCAAATATTGGGGAAATTGAAATCTCCAATCATTAAGCAATCAGTCTTTCTTGTCTCAATAAAGTCAATTAAAGCTTTGGTGTCTTCAATTCTGGAGTTAGGTGACCTATATACATTATAAATTTCAAGGCCACCTATGTTTATGCCTCCAACTTGGTTATGGAGGTTAATGTCAATTTTGTGGTAATCAGTTTGGGCACGGCAGTACAGAAGAATTCCACCACCCCTACCATTTTTTGTATCAGATCGGTCCAGTCGTTCAAATAGGGTATAACCGGCAAATGAAATTTCAGCACTGCTCACTCCACTATGAGTCCAGCTTTCAGATATGAGGATGAAGTCTGGATCTTCCTCAACAATCATTGTCTCAATTTTGGCAAGCTTGTTTAGCATTGACTGGGCATTAAAATATAGGATTGTCTGATTTCTTTTCCTTGGCCCTGGAGAGTCATTTGTGAGTGACTGGTTTGAGAACTTCCTTGAATAGTATCCATTCTGGAATTTAGTTTTCTTATCTCTTCCATTATTGATGTCACCATTCCCAAAAAAGACTCTGAATTCTTGTTTTCATATTCATTGTTGTCACTTTTGTGAGAAGAGGATTGTACCTTGCCTTTCTTCTCACAGTTCACCTGGGACTGGGACCCTTTCTTCCCTGTTCCCCAGAGGTGAGAGTAGTTGCATTCTGGTTTAAGACATTCTCCATCCCTCAGTGATCCAAAGCAGAGCTTAGGGTGGTATTCTTTACACTGTTTAATGTCACAGCCCTCAACATTTGTCTTAGACTTTGGTCCCTTTTTCATGTATGTGGGACACTTCTTAGGGTGTGAAAATTTGCATTTGCCTTTACCTCTTCCCTGGAATTTGCAGACATTCCTTTTGTAAAAGTAGCAAACTTGTGTTGGTTTAATTTGTTCTTTTTTCTGAGAGTCTTTTGGCACAACTTCAACATGTGATCCTTGTTTGAAGAATGTTTCGTCATTTTCACCTTCTTGAGTTAAGCCAGAACCAGAGGCTTCAGTTTCATCAGAAGTCTTTGCCTCAGGAATGGCATCTTCTGTAATAAAGTTATCTTGCCAGTACTTTCCTATGATAGCCAGTGCTTCACAGAGAATAGGCCTGTTTGTTTTGCCAATTGATTCAGTTCTCAGTGCTCTCAGAATGACCTTTTTTATTTCCTCTGAAGGATTGCCTTCCTTGGTCATGTCCTTCATGAGCTCCTCTGAGCTGATCTTGGGTAGCTTTGACTTGAGCTCCTCCATTTTGTAGTGTAATACTTTCTCACAGGGATCACACTTGCCTGATGGAAAAAGTTTTTATCACAGAAGCTACACCCCTTATTGTCTTGTTATTGTGCAAGTCTTTGTGGATTAGTGACGAAAATGTCTTGTCACAAAAGCTGCAATCACTTTTTCATTCTTGTGCAAAGCTTTGTGGATTAGCAATGAAATGTTCTTGTCACAAATGCTGCACTTGTGTATTCTTCTTGTGTAATTCTTTGTGGATTCGCAATGAAATGTTCTTGTCACAAATGCTGCACTTG
>JAMASZ010000067.1 GCA_023301585.1 Alphaproteobacteria bacterium
TAAATCCAGCTTTGAATGGTTTGCCCATCTTTGACGAGCGCTACCATTGTTCCGAATATCGGTTTTCCATGGGCAAAATTATGAGTACCGTCAACAGGGTCAATCACCCAGATATATCCGTCTTCGGAGCCAAGTGCCTCCGTAGATATTTCTTTTTTAGATACCGCCTCTTCACCAATAACTAGACAGCCAGGCATAAAATCTTTGAATATCTTAGTCAAATCTTCTTCTGCCTCAACATCCGCAACAGTCACTAAGTCAGATGGACCAGTCTTTGTAGAGATTTCACCATCAAGCAAGTTTTGAAATCTAGGAACGATACGCTCATGCGCAACTTCTTCTATATATTTAGCTATTTTTTCTGGATCAACATGCGACATAATTAAAGAGCCCTTCAAAGCGATTCTGGTTTGCCTCGTCAATATGCACGAATACTGTATTAAAATCTTCTTTATCTTCAATTTTAATGACCTGCGTGTGCTGATGAAGCCACGCAATTGCTTTTCCATCAGTAACTGGGATTTTATAGGCTTGCTCTTTATAATTAGCCGACAATGCTTTATCTATAGCCGCTAATAAAGCCTCTGTCCCTTCACCTGTTATTGCAGAAATTGGAATGACGCGTTCGTCAAAACGACCATCACGTAAGATTTGGTCTTTACGCACCGCTTCACATTTATCAATCTTGTTAATGACCTCATAAATACGTTTATCGCTTTCGTACTTAATGCCCAAGTCACCCAAAATTTGAATAACGTCATTACGATGAAGCTCAAAATCTTTTTGGGTGCTGTCACGAATATGTAGAATTACATCAGCATACTCTGTCTGCTCAAGAGTAGCCCGAAAGGATTCAACTAAATTTGTTGGTAAGTCAGCAATAAAGCCAACTGTGTCTGATAAGATTACTTCACGCCCTGATGGAAGTTCAATACGACGCAAAGTCGGGTCAAGCGTCGCAAACGGCAAGTCTTCTGCAAAAACCGATGCTCCCGTCAAGCGGTTGAAAAGCGTTGATTTACCTGCGTTTGTATATCCAACAAGCGCCACGATAGGAAACGGAACACGCTCACGTGATTTACGTCCCAGTTCACGCGTTTTACGAACCTTGATTAAGTCTTTCTTTAAGCTGGCAATACGCTCAGCAATTAAACGACGGTCAATCTCCAACTGACTCTCCCCAGCACCACCAACAGTACTAGTACCACCACGCTGACGCTCAAGGTGGGTCCACGTTCTTACCAATCGGGAACGCTCATATTCTAATCGTGCCAGCTCAACTTGAATACGCCCCTCTTTGGTTTGCGCGCGGGCACCGAAAATTTCAAGAATAAGACCCGTTCGGTCAATAACCTTCATGCCCCATTCCTTCTCCAGATTACGCTGCTGGATAGGCGTTAGGGCGTGATTGATGAAAATAACATTGGGCTCAAGCACTTCAATGCGCTCTAATATTTCTTCTCGTGTACCTTTGCCCAAGAAATAACCAGGCGCGCCACGCGAAATATTAGCTTTACGTACTTCACAAACATCAAGCTCAATAGCACGCGCTAGACCTTCTGCTTCCTCTAAAACTTCATCAATATTACGCAGGCTCGCGTTTGAACGCCCTGAAAAAACAGGTTGAACAATGTAAACGGTTTTGGGAATAGGCGTATGATCAAACAAAGGCGCTATACTCTATTTAGGTAAGGAAAAGCTATTACTCAGAACCTTCTTCTTCGCCTTCATCATAAAGACTTAAAGGACCGCCGGGCATAATTGTTGAAATTGCATGCTTATAGACAAGTTGTACATGCCCTTCGCGACGCAATAACATTGAGAAATTATCAAACCAAGTTACAACACCTTGTAACTTAACACCATTAACGAGAAACACTGTCACGGTCATTTTTTCTTTGCGTATCTTGTTTAAGAATACGTCTTGCACATTCTGAGATTTTTCAGCCATTTTAGTGCCCTCTATTATTATTTTTATTATTAACTTCTGTGTTAAAGAAGTTAACTACCCTTAGCAAGCCTTAAATTCCTTGGTGTTTTCGCTACCAGAGAAAAGCATTTCTTGAAAATGCTCTTGTGAGCCGCATACATATTGAGGGTTATACTTCTTAACAAGCCTATCAAACGTTGCGCCCTCACCAATAAGGGCAGCTGGGCTTCCTGCGTTTTTGGCACAAAGTAAATCCGTTTCTGAATCCCCTACATAAAGTATCTCAGAAGGTTTTACATCAAATGACAATTTATCTAGCGCAAAGATTAAGGGGGCGGCATTGGGTTTGTCTCTCTCAGCAAGCCCTGCTCCAACCATAACATCAAAATAATGCGTCCAGCCTATATGCGTTATTTCACGCATTAATGGGTCGTGGCGTTTATTACTGACGACTCCCATAGTAACGCCATATTCTTTAATACTATCCAATAACGGTTTGCTACCTTCAAACACCTGCAGGTTCTTTAAATCAGCGTTATCTGTGTAATCATAGAGTATGGCTAAAGCCTCGTCAGAACGGTCTTCAAATATTTCTGGGTATGTTTCCCGCGCTGATTTTGAGGAATGCCCGAAGATATCTTCATGCGTCCACGGCTCAAATCCCATTTTTTCTCTGACATGGTTGTGCGCATTAAGAATTAGCTTGGCACTGTCTACTAACGTGCCGTCCCAATCAAAGATAATAGCTTTAAAATCGTGAATATTCATAACTATAAACCTGCCCCCCAATGAACTTGCTCACCACGTAAACCTTCAACATAGGCGCGGTATTCATTGTAAATCTTAGTTGTTATTGGTCCAGCCTTACCATTGCCGATTTTGTGTCCGTCAATATTATTGACCGCAGTTGCTATAGTGTTTGCACTACTTACAAACGCTTCCTTGGCTTTATACGCTTCAGCTGGCGTGAATGCTTTCTCTACTAACTTAATATTGTTTTCGGCGCAAATTCTACTAATGACTGTACGTGTAATGCCATTTAGAATTTCATGACTAACTGGGCGCGTTTGAAGTTCATTTTTATCATTTAATATCCACGCATTATTTGAAGTTCCCTCTGTCACATAACCATCACCATCAATCATCCATGCTTCATCATAATTATCATCTAAAGCAATTTGTTTTGTCATGGATTGTGGAAGCAAAAGGACTGTTTTTATATCCCTTCTCGTCCACCTGATATCGGGTAAAGTTTTAACTGATATCCCGTTTTTTGCTAGTGCGCGCATATGTCCATCAAAATCGATAGGGAAAGCGATTATTACTAAGGCAGGTTTTGTATTTGCTTTTGGAAATTTAAAATCCCTGCGCGCTACACCACGTGACACTTGGATATATATCCCTGCATTTGTCAGTTTATTTCGACGCATACATTCTCTCATTAAAACTCTCAGCACCTCTCTTGAAACAGGCATAGGGATTCTAAGCTCTTTTAAAGAACGCTCTAATCTATCTAGATGCCCTCTTTCATCTGCCAAGTGCCCGTGAATAGAAGCTACAACTTCATAAACAGCATCGCCAAATTGATACCCTCTATCCTCAACATGGACAGCAGCTTGATGGTAAGGTTTGTATTGACCATTAACATAAATGGAACGTGGCATAGGCTAGACTTTCTAAAATAAATCAACTTGTGGGGAGAAGAGTTTTTCAACATGACGCGCACTGCCACCAGCCGCAACAATAATGACATGGTCGCCAACTTTAATGACGCTGTCACCATCTGGTGTAATGACTTCATCTCCTCTAAAGATTAAACCTACTAAGGCTTGGTCAGGGAATTTAATATCCCTAAGAGCTGTATTTAAAATAGAAATACTATCAGAAGCTTCTATTTCAAGAACTTCAGCATAATCACCAATCATATTATGCACCGCTTTAATACGTCCGCGCCTTACAGACTGCATGATTGTTGAAACAGTAATCGCTTTTGGTGATACAACAGCACCCAAACCAAGAGAGCTTGTTAAAATGTTATAAACGTTTTTATTCACCAATGGAATTGTTTGATCACAACCATATTGTTGAGCCAACAAACACAACAAAATATTTGTTTCATCGTTATTGGTAACAGCAATCATGCTGTCCATGTCTGACACACCAGCTTCTTCAAATATATTCTTATCAAGACCATCAGCGTTTAAAACAATGATGTCTGCATAATCTCTACTAAGTTTTTCAGCGCGTTCCGTATCTTGTTCAATTACCTTAAGGGAGATTTCATTATCAAATTTTTGAATTTCTTCAATCAAGTTAGCCGCAATACGTCCGCCACCCACAATTGTAACGTTCTGTGTTTTCTTTTCTTCATAACCATAGCCTGATAAAACACGCTCTAACTGTGACGTTTCTGCTATAAAGAACACCTCATCACCAATCAGCATTTGACTGTCAACTTTAGGGGCAAAAGCCTTCTTGCCACGTACAATCGATACTACACGCATCTTCAAATCAGGGAATAAGTCCGTTAACTGACCTAATGGCGTGTTCACCAATGGGCAATCATGCTTACACAGCACACCGCACAAATACGCTTTTTCATCTGCTAAGGGTATTGCTGTGGTAGTGCCCGGCACTGACAGTCTTTGTGTTATGCGTTTTGCGACTTCAACTTCAGGTGAAATAATCACATCAATCGGCATATGTGCACGGCTAAAAAGATTAGCCCATGTTGGGTTCAAATATACTTGATTACGTATTCTGGCAATTTTCTTAGGAACATTGAATAAGGAATGCGCAACCTGACAAGCCACCATATTAACTTCATCTTCGCGCGTCACGGCAATAATCATGTCGGCGTCATTGGC
>JAMASZ010000068.1 GCA_023301585.1 Alphaproteobacteria bacterium
TCATCATACACTTTACCATCGGGGTCCGTTCCTTCCATTTTAATGTAAGGCAAATCCGTGAAAGAGGGGTGGTACACCAACGCGTCGTCGACTACCATGGTCGCCGAACCGTAAGTGTTGGAATCGAAAGTCATGCCGAAACTCGTATCGACAGTGACCTCAACCTCCGACAATGTAATTTGATACACGCGGTCAAAAACCGCATCTCCGTTGGACCCAACGCTGCCGCACATCGCCACGACAGATTCGGTGATGGACGCTTCGATGGCATCTCCAACACTGTTACCGTATACATCGCCGATGATACCACCCGCATAGGTTGTCGCGCTGATGTCGCCTCGCATGTAGTTCAGTAGCCTCGAGGCAGAGAACGGGTCCCCGAGTCGGATGTACGCCTGACCAACTATACCGCCCACGTAGCCACCAGACATATTGCCCGTCATACTATTCACCACAGAGTCGAGAGACGTAACGTAAAATGGCCTCCCGACTATCCCACCCGTGTATCCTGTACTATTGAGATCACCCTTCATACCGTTGAACAACTGGCTCATGTCTCCTGAGGTACTGCTCGCGATAATCCCACCAACTTTACTCCCACTGATTCCGTTAGGGAACGTAGCGAGGTTGCGGCAAAGCTTGATTAAACAAAAACCGCAATACCCGATGACACCACCTTTCATATCGATAACACTAGTACCGAACTCCACTGTGCCACGCACCGTCAAGCCGTACACTGAAGAACTATATGTATACCCCACCAACGTTCCACAATATTTAGAACTTCCATCGCCAGTGCTCGTCCCCTCCGAAAAGTCTCCCTCTATATCCAAAAGCGTAGAAGAATCATCTATACGTGCGACGAGGAAACCACGAAACAGTCCGCTTACGATCGTCCAAACTCCGGCCAATCGAAGTTGTTTGAGCGTAGCTCCGTCACAATATCCGAACAAACCAGTGTAATCACCACTTCCCGTACAAGACCAATTCGAGATTTGGAAAAGACCGCCGTCGTACTCTCCCGTGAATTTTGTCGTTTCGTTCCCGATCGGCGCGATGCTCGCGTGGTCATTTTGTAAATCAATGTCGGCCGTCTGAATGTAATCCGAGTTCCAGTAGTTAGTGGGGTGGTCGCCCAGGTCTGTGAATTTTGTTCCCTCGCTCATCAGCTGCAACAGGTGGTTGACGGTCGCCACCTCGTACAGATTATTCGCATTTTTTGTCCACGTGACGGTCGTCATGACAAATCAGATTATCACAGTATAAACATAGCCTAGATAATATTTTCCGAAACGTCACGATTTGATAACAACTTTCCTGAATTTCCGGCCGTACGCTGATCGTTCAACTGGTCGCGCAAAGATAATAAAATATACTTTTCTGCCGTTGACGGAGCCACTGCTCTGGTCATCCGAAAATAGCGCGCAAAGACTGGCAAAAAAATAATGTTTGTATTACATTTAAGTAACCACCACGCACGATGATCCCCGCTTTCATCACCGCGATCCTGGCCCTGTCATCGTCCGCTCGGACGATTGGGAGTAAAACGCAGACAACAACAACCGAGCCAAAACCACGGCCAAGCATGCTGCCCTGCGGTGCTCGAGGCGAATGCCCTCCTGGCTCGCAGTGCCTGAAATTGTTTCAGTCGTTTGGCGTGTGCGTGTTAGATGCACATGACCAGGCGCGCTTGCCGGGGCCTTAGCACACGAGGTATCCCGTGCGACGCCAGAGTTCGCGACGCTCCGAATCGAAGTCGTCCTCGCCGCCGCAATCATCCGTTTGGCCGTCGGCACACACGCCGCGCCAAAGGTTGGCGAGGTTGCCAAAGAATCTCTTGATCGTGGCCGCGCGATAGAACTCCGGCAGCCCGGGTAGCTGGCTTCGGATGTCTCCCGTGTCGCGGCCGCCCAGGAAGTAGACCTCGGTACGCATCCTGTTGATGGTGACGAGCGTCAGACTTATCTTTCCCCCCGTTCCCGGGATGCAGTACACGTCCGGCGTCAGGCGATACATGTCCGTGTCGCGGTGACCACGCACCGTCCTTCCGGCGGCGACAAATTGGTTCAAATCATTTTCCCTCAGAGTGACGCAGCCGCACGCCTTGCAGATGCTGCCGTGGCTGTCCAGCTGCAAGAGTCCCATTAAGTTAAACGCTCCCCAGTCGTTCCGCGGCCCGGCCAGCATCGGGAACAGCCCGTGAAAGCCGAACTCGCCCTTCCACGTGTACGGTTCTCCGTCGTTGTCAAGCAAGATGTCACGGGGAAAGCCGAAAAATTGCCACGAACCTGCAGTACCACCGATCCTCGTCCAGCGCCGAGTCCACGTCGGGCGGTACTCGCCCTCGTAGCGCGTGATCGGAAACCGGCAGAAACTGTGAAGGGGCATTGTCTGAAGAAGGGAGTGAGGCGAGTGGGGGCTTTCTTTTTCTTTCGCCACGACCTGATCTAAAACAACAAAAGTGGCGCAGGGTGGCGTGCTAAATTTGGGTTTGGAAGTCGAGCATTGATTTGCCGTAAATTTTGTATTCAATAGGCGCGCGTTGCGTCTCACACAATAATAATATAACCTTGACATCAAATCACAAAATGGACAGCATGTACATCACCAAGCGCGACGGGCGCAAGGAGGCAGTTCTGTTCGATAAAATCTCCGCGCGCATCGAAAAGCTTTGCTATGGTCTGGACTCAAAGTACGTGAACCACATCGCCATCGCGCAAAAAGTGGTGGCAGGGGTCTACACCGGAGTGACTACCACCGAGTTGGACGAGTTGGCGTCTCAGACGGCGGCGTACATGGCCGTGAACCACCCGGACTACGGCCTGCTGGCCGGAAGGATCGCCGTGTCCAGGCTGCACAAGGAGACCAAGGACTCGTTCTCGGAGACCATGACCGATTTGTTCGAATACGGTATGGTTGCTCCTGACGTTATTGAAATCATCAAGGAGAACGCCGACGTGCTGGATGGCGCCATAGACCACAGCCTCGACCTTGAATACGACTTCTTCGCCTTCAAAACGCTCGAGAAGAGTTACCTACTCAAGATTGACGGCAAGGTCGTCGAGCGCCCCAACCAATTGTTGATGCGCGTCGCGGTGGGAATCCACAAGGACGACACGGAGAGCGTTCTCGAGACGTACAAAGGATTGAGCGCGAAACTGTACACTCATGCCACACCGACTCTGTTCAACGCCGGGACCGTCAAAAACCAACTGAGCTCATGCTTCCTGCTGGCGATGCAGGACGACTCCATCGAAGGAATTTTCGACACCCTCAAGCAGGCAGCGATCGTTTCCAAGTACGCGGGAGGGATCGGCATCAGCGTGAGCAACATCAGGGGAAAAGGTGCTTACATCGCGGGCACGGGAGGCTCCAGTAACGGGCTTGTCCCCATGCTACAGACGTTCAATGCCGCGGCTAGATATGTCGATCAAGGAGGGGGGAAGCGCAAGGGATCGTTCGCGATTTACCTAGAACCGTGGCACAGTGGGGTTGTGGAGTTTCTGGACCTGAAAAAGAACCACGGCAACGAGTTGGAGAGGGCCAGGGACCTTTTCCTATCACTTTTCGTCAACGACATCTTCATGCGTCGGGTCGAAGCCAATGGAGACTGGACTCTCGTGTGCCCATCGCAAGCACCGGACCTCATCGACCTGTATGGCGACGCATTCGACAAGGCCTACCAAAAATACGAGGCCGATGGAGTTGGTAAGACCATCAAGGCGAGGTATCTGTGGTCACTGATTCTGCAGTCGCAAATTGAAACCGGTGTGCCCTACATCGTGTACAAGGACGCGGCGAACGCCAAGAGCAACCAACAAAATCTCGGCACCATTCGGTCTTCCAACCTCTGTGCGGAGATTTTAGAGTACACGTCCAAGGACGAGGTGGCTGTGTGCAACCTGGCGTCCATCAATCTACTCCGCCACGTGAAGGAAGACAAGACGTTCGATTTCAAAAAATTGCACGACACCGCCAAGCAGGTCACGCGCAACCTGAACAAGGTTATCGATGTCGAGTTTTATGCTCTCGAGGAGGCCCGCACGTCCAATACGAAGCATCGCCCGATTGCGGTGGGAACACAAGCACTGGCAGACGTGTTCATGGTGCTCGGGCTGCCGTACGAGTCGGAGGAAGCCAGTGCTCTCAACGCCAAAATCTTCCAGACACTGTATCATGGATGCGTCGAAGCTTCAATCGAGCTTGCCGAAAAAGACGGCCCGTACCTCAGCTTTGCGGGGTCGCCGGCTTCAAAGGGAATGTTTCAATTTGATTTGTGGGGGGTAAAGATCGACGACAACTCCGTGTTCGACTGGGCGAAGACGAGGGCCGACATGGTCAAGCACGGACTGAGGAACTCGCTGCTGGTCGCACAGATGCCAACAGCTTCGTCGGCCATCTTCTGTTCCGGTGGCGTGGAGAGCATCGAGGCCATCACCAGCCTTATCTACAACAGGCGCACCATCAGCGGGGAGTTTGTCGTGATCTGTAGACACTTGGTGAAGGATCTAGTCGAGCTTGGTATGTGGAACACGGACATGAAGGACAAGATTGTGGGTGGCGGCGGCAGCATTCAGCACATCCGAGAGATACCGGCGAGGCTGCGCGAGGTGTACAAAACCGCGTGGCAAATAAGCCAGAAGACTGTGCTGGACCAGGCCATCGCTCGCGGAAAGTACATTTGCCAGAGCGTGTCCCAAAATGCCTTCTTTGAGTCACCCACCGTGAGCAAGCTCTCGAGCTACCTGTTTTACGGATGGAAGGGCGGACTCAAGACTTCACTGTACTACCTCAGGAGCCGCCCTGTAGCCGACGCGCTCAAGTTCACCGTTCCGTCGGAGGCTTCGGCTCAAGAGGGAGAGGAAGAATGTGTCAACTGCAGTGCGTGATCAATTATAATGTTGCTTAAAATAAAAAATGGGAGCAGCAGCATCGTCGCCCTTTGTCGCGACCAAGTGGGCAATATAGGTTCCAATAATAAATATATGTGTTTGTTGGCCATTTATTTTTATGTGTGTAATTTACAGTTGGAGATTCTAATCAGCAGGCATGTTGTCAGCCTCGCTCGTGTCGCAGATCGCGCAAACCAACTGGATTCCCTTGTGCTACACAAACGCCGTGCCTCGGCTGCAAGTGAAGGAGATTGATCTCGAGTACAGAAAGATCGGCGTGTTTAAAACAGCGGATAATGAATTTCGAGCGGTAGACGACAGGTGCCCGCACCGGCACGGCCCTCTGTGCGGACAGAGCATCGACCGCGACGGAATGTTGGAGTGCCCCTACCACGGCGCCCTGTTCGACACCACGACGGGCAAGTGCGCCGAGTTCCTCAAGGCGCCCAGTTCGCTGCGCCTGCACGAGTACGATACCACGGTCGACCAGGACGATGTGCTGTGGTGCAAGCTGACGGACAACGCCGTGCCTTTTCCCGAGCTGCCGTACGACGTCGACGAAGACGAGCGCGTTGTTCGCGGGACGACAGATGTGGCTGCCTCGGCATTTGATCTGGTGGAGAACCTGTGCGACAGCATTCACATCCAATCGGTCCATTCCTTCGGCAACAAGGGCGATCCTCAGCCCAAAAATGTTCGGAGAATGGTGCAGTCGCCGGCATCGTGCGCGTACACGTACGACTACAATTCAAACACGCGCCTGGCGAAAGGAACAGGCGAAGTGGTGCATGTGTGCAACGGGTTCCACGGCCCTTTCGCAGTGTACTCCAACGTCGCCTTCGCCTCGAGCATGAAAAGCGTGAGGGTGAGCGTGCTCCCGCTCACCAAAACGACGTCGCGCATGTTTTGGACGCTGGGTCGAGACTTCATGCTGCACGATTTGGGTGACACCATTGCACGACAAGTCATGGCCAAAACCATTGCAGAAGACGCTGCGATTCTGAAACGGATCGGTGGAAACAAAAAGCCAGGGGGGCGGGGCCAGGTGTTCACCAAATTTGATTGGATTATCGCCAAGTACAGGCGTAGTGTCACCCTCAATTTTCTTTCGGACACATCGTCTTGAGGCACATCCCCTCCAAGATTTTCATTGAAATGGGTTTTGACAGGACGTCGTTCATGCCGGACGCTAGCAGTTCTTCCCTGGTGGATTCCGCGGAGTCGGCCGTGTAGCCGAAGATGGGTATCTTTTCCATACCGTGGCGAACCTCGTTGTCTCTGATGAACTGCGTGGCTTGCTTCCCACTCATCACGGGCATGTGATGATCCATGAGGACTCCTAGAATATTTTCCCCGTTCTTTTGCATCAGTTTTATTTCCTCAATACACAACCGTCCGTCGCCGAACTCCTTTATCACGGGCGCCTGACCCATCGTCTTTCGGAAGGCGACCGTGAGCAGCCTCGAGGCCAGCTTCCGATTGACGGTGTTGTCGTCCACAACGAAGAATACACCAATGTCTTTCGGAACACCTTCCAACATCTTGTTTGTGGTTTCGTTGCGCCCGCACGCCTTCAGAGGCAGCATGACGGAGACGATCGTACCCGTAGAAACAGTGGACGCGATGCCGACGCTGCCGTTCATGTCGAAGATGTTGGAGATACACTTGTAGATGTCGACGCCGACGCCCTGGTGCGAGTTGGTTAGCGCGATCGTTGTGCTGCGGGTGTCGTATGCCAGTACGTTGTCGAGCATGTCTTTGTAAATACCGCAACCGGAGTCGCTGATGCTGAAGGTGAACCACGTATCGGATTCCGATATCCCGGACGTGTCTTCCGAGTTCCGAATGTTTCTGTGCGAAAACCCTTCCGTGTCGTTTGTCCACGCCATGGTGGCCTCGCGGTGCGTCGAACAGCACGACACGGACAAGCGCGTGGTTCCCATGGATCCCGTGGATATAGAGTTGTCAATAATGGAAGACAGAGTCTCGTCGAGAAGTTTAGCATCGACCGTGACGTGACCGTGATCCTCGTCCACCGTGCTCGTCGCCGTGAGTCCGTCGTGAATAAATTTTTTCCGGAGGGTGGCGACGAAGGTTTCCAGACAGAGACTTTCGAGATTGCGATGCGCGCTTTTCCCCACTTCGCCTCCGCCGGCAATGGTTAAGACGCTCTCCACAACCTTGGCAATTGTCTTTATACAATCGAGGCCGTACACCAACTGTTCTCGCGCGTCCTTATCCTGCACCACACCGGACTCCTCCAGAAGAAGAGTTAGGACACTGGAGACTCCGTGTAGCGGTGTCTTGAGTTCGTGCGAGAAGTGCGAGATGAGAGGGGCGGCGAGCACCCTCTTTTTAACAGAAGTGGAGTAGTCCACTTGTCCCGTCGTCCGTTCGTTCGTGTTCTTCGTGTTCGCAGCGTTTGCCTTAACCAGAGCGTTCGATTTATCCGCGAAGAATTTCACGGTCGTTGCGAGGAGCTTGATTCGAGACGACATGTACGTCGCCACTTCTTGGTCATGTTCGCTCCACTTGTTGAGACTGTCTGCATCGGATTGGATGTATCTCTCGAACGAACCCCTCGGTCCCGGTACACCGTCCGGACGCATGAGCTTGACGTGCGACGGGTCTCCTGCCCACGCTTTGTCGGAACTGATGCTCTCTCGTACGAAAACAATGGAAAGGTCTGAGTGGACGATACAGAGGACCCCGCGCGACGGATGAAGGAGTTTTCCAATGGCCCAGTCTCTTCCGATCGCTCCTCTCGATACGCGATCCACATCGGCGACGGTGGGCACGAGGTCCGTGTCTCCATACGTCTTGACACGATCGGTGAGCCGAATGGATACGGCGTCTGCATCCATGAGTCTCAGAAGGTCGTGTGCCTTTCCCGCAAAGAAGGCGAAGATGTCGGTGGTGGAGAAACCCTTGTCCAGGATGGACAACAGCGCCGCGCGTCGTTTCTCGTAGTGTTCGCGCTTTATTTTCGATAGGCAAAGAGAGATATGAGGACTCAAACTCTCAAATATATTAATATCCCTCCCCGACGGATGCACCGCTTCACCGTACGCGTGGAAACACAGCAATCCCCACAGCTCGTTGTTGACGATGATGGCGATCGACATTGACGAGCGCACCCCCATGTTTTTCATGTAGGTCCTGTGAACGGGGTGGTTGGCACGCAGCAAGCATTTTGAAAGATCCGTGCATCCACCCAATACTTTCGCGGGGTCGGCGGTGTTGTCGAATATCACGCGCAGGGGACGGGTCATAAACATTTGCCTGGCGGGCAACGGGATGTCCGACTCGGGGAAGTACGTGTTCATGTAAGGTTCGAGCGTATCCGCACACGAGGGTCTTAGCCATTCGTAGACGACCTTGCCCGATAGGTCCTCTTGAAACTGGTAGATCATCGCTCGGTCGTAGTTGGCGACGTCGGTCACCCCGGCACACGCCGCATCAAATAGAGCGGCATACTCTGTGTGTAACGTCAGCGCACGAAGGTAACTACCGGTCACTAAAAACGATGATTCGGCATTCGGGATAATCTCGAAGACGAGACAATCTGTCGTCCGCGTGAGCGTCACCGCGTAGCCTCTGCCCGAAACGTCGCATGTGAACGAGCAGATCACGGACTTCTTCCCAAGGTACCTTTCGAGTAGTGTCGACAAACGATCGGCGAAGCGCTTGCTAAAACAATCAGTGACGCATTTTCCAACAAACAGGAGAGGATCGTGCTGCAGGGCACGTACCGAAAACGAAGCTTCGCCGATGTTGGAAGAAACGTTGCGTATACACATGTGCACGTACTCCTTGACAAAATGTGTGCACACAACATAGCCATTGCTCTGAATTTGGGACAGGCTACCAAGTTCAAGAAGATCGCATTCTGTCATCTATCTTGCTTCTTCATATTCTTCATTGTTGTGAGTTTATATTTTTAATTTTTTTATGACTGACAATGCACAGAGGCATTTCAAACGACGACAATGAACCTGAACAACCAGCAACCACCATGGGTCGAAAAATACCGCCCTCGGTACGTCAGAGATGTCGTTCACCAGGAACACCTGAAGCAGGTTTTGTTAGGGGCGCAGAAAACGGGCAATCTGCCACACCTCTTGTTCCACGGTCCTCCTGGCACGGGCAAGACCTCGGCCATTCTGGCGCTGTCGCGAAATCTGTTCGGTGATGTTTTTGTGAAGGAACGCGTGCTCGAGCTGAACGCTTCGGACGAGCGCGGGTTGGATGTGGTTCGCGACAAGATAAAGACTTTCTCCAAGGTGTCGGTTTCTTTGCATCAGAGGGACATTCCTGCGATCAAGCTGGTGATACTAGACGAGGCGGACACCATGACACCGGACGCACAGTCGGCTCTCCGTCGGACGATGGAAACGCACGCCACCATGACGCGTTTCTGTCTGGTGTGCAACTACGCCTCGAAGATCATAGCTCCGCTGGCTTCTCGGTGCGCCAAGTTCGGGTTCAGACCCCTCACCCCCGCATCGATGAAGAGACGGCTGCTGTACATCTGCGAGAAAGAGTGTGTCATCTTCCCGGGATGTAGCCGGAGCGTATTCGACGCAATTGTGAAAAGCGCCGGTGGCGACATGCGAAAGTCCATCAACACCTTGCAGACGGTGTCGCATCTGCCGAGACCAACGCCGGAACTGGTTGTCGAGATCTCGGGGGAGGTGCCGGACAGCGTGTTTGACTTATTGTGGTCGGCGGCGACATGTGATGCGAACTTTGGAGTCGTGGTGGATGCAGTCTCACGCTTCGTCGAACAGGGGTACTCGGCCACCAAAGTCTTGGAAAAGGTGTATCACAAAGTAGTTACGGGTGAAAGCACATTGTCCGACGAGAACAGGGCAGCGGTGTGCACCAAGTTGCTGGAGGTTGATCGGTGTCTTGGCGACGGCGCCGACGAGGAATTGCAGCTGCTGGATTTGTGTTGCGTTGTACAAGAAGTTTTTGCTTTCAAAGTCGCTTGAGCTCAATCATAAGTGCACACGTTTCCACCAGTTCTTTCGACTTGGTCGGCTTGAGAAGAATAAAGTCTGCACCGGATGCTAGCATCGCCCGTCTCGACGTCTCGGTGATGTCTGCCGTAAGCATCGCTACAGGTATCTTGTTGTTTTTTGGAGAAAGATTTGAGGCACTCCTTCTGATCTGGCGCGTCGCCTCGAGTCCCGACATGACGGGCATGTGATAATCCATAAAAACTCCATCGATACTCACACCCATGTTATCCAACTTGATAACTTCTTCCACGCCGAGCTTGCCGTTGTACGCGGTGTAAATCTTGGCATTGGGAAAGGCTCTCTCAATCTGTTTCTTGGCGATCAATACATTTACGTTTGAATCGTCTACCACGACAAAAGCTGTGCTCTCGCAACCAAGTCCGCGCGTGGGGTCATCTGCCGGCCATGGTTCTCCCGAAGTGATGGTATGCATTCCACTAGCCACGTTCTCGACGGGAATCGCGCAGACGAACAAACTTCCCTCTTTTGGCGTAGAGGCAGCTCCAAGAAACCCTTCCAATTCGGTGACGGTGCGCCGGCTGATGTGAAGACCGAGTCCTGTAGACGCAAACTTTTTCGTAACCACGTCACCGACCTGAGAAAATAATTCAAACATTTTCGTCAGATCGTCGTGTTCGATACCGCACCCCTCGTCACTCGTCTGAAAAACCAACCACGAACACATCGATGTGTGCGTGGTCATGGTCGTCTCTTCTTGTTGTTTTCCTTCGCCATTCAACGTTTGTTCACGGAGACAAGATCCAGTCGCAACGTGACGACCGGCGTACGTGCAGGATACGCGCTCCCACAATTCTTGCAATGCTTGTTCCGAGTCAAGAAGATGTACTCGAACGCCGACTTTACCATTTTCCGGTGTAAACTTGATGGCGTTGCCGACGATGTTGTTGAATATCTGAACGATTTTATGAACGTCAATTCTCACGAGCCGATTTGGGTCGCAGTCAAAGGTGATGCTCATGCAGACGCCGTTCCTGGTGGCGAATACACCGAGACCTCTTGACGTGCTGTTGAAAATTTCCCTTACCATGATGAGAGAGACTTCAATCTGTTTTTCCTCGTGCGTTTTTCTCACGATGGAGAGAATGTCATTGAGCGTTTTCATCATATCCTTGCACGTATCCAGTCCGATCTTGCAATAGTGGCTAACTGGTTCGGCATGCTTTTCTGTTTCGCCAATAGAGAGATTCTGCATGATGTCGAAGACGCCGCTGATGGCGTGAAGCGGAGTTCTGAGCTCATGTGACATGTTTGCGAAGAACGCGTAGTTTTCGTCGGATTTCATCTCCACGATATCTTTCTCCCTCATTTGCCGAGAGACTTTTTCCGCCACGTACTCCATTTTTATCCGATGAATGGAGGATTTGAGGAGTTCGCCTGCCCTTGTGAATACCAGGCGATCCCGTTTGGTGAAGGGAGGTGGGTTCAGCGCTCTGTAGTCGAGGTACTTTTCGAACGACTTTCTCGGCATGACCATTCCCGACTCGACATGTGACGCGCCCAGACCTTTTGGATTTCCCGCCCACTGGACTGCTTTGTATTTACACATGCGTGTGAATACAATTTTGTATCCGAGGACGCTGAGACACGCGAACGATCGAAGCGGGTGATCCAGCATTCCGCACGACAGGGATTCATCATTCGCGGGTAAGTCCTCCAGCACCATCCCATTTTCCCCCACGATCAAAGGCTCTGCTTCTTCTTCTGTGAAGAGCGTGATGGAATTTATGCCGAAGGTTTCAAACAAATCCTTCTGGTTATTCACGATGAAAACGCCGAGAGACTGCTTGGTGTCGATGCGCGACAGCAGGCCCTTTATATGCTCCTCAATGACTCTATTACGATCGTCCTCGATTTTCCGCATACGAGACGACGCCACGGATGCCAGTATGTTAAACGAGACTCGTCGTTCAATTTCTGGTACGATTGATTTGGAGTACGAGTGCATGGTCACAAGGCCCCATAGTTCTCCGTCCAAATTTGTTATGGCAATGGAGAGCGAGCTCTTGACCCCCATGTTGCTTAGGTACATTTTGTGTGGCAGGACACACCCTCGAAGGAACCCCCGTGACCAAGGTATGTCTGCGTTGTTTGGTTGGAGCAATGTACCCGGATCACTGTCAACTTCGGCAATGAATCGCACAGGGTTCTCCACATAGGCTTTCCGCGCGGGGAGAGGTATGTCTCCGGGTGGAAACCTGAGTCCCAGGAAAGAACCCTTCTGAGACCCAATTTCGTTTTGGATTTCGTAAATAACTTCCCCGGATAAGTCGTCGAGAAACTTGTACGTCATCGCTCGATCGTACGAAGACGCTTTGAAAACGGCGGCACAGAGTTCCTTCACCATGTCCTCTGCAACCGTTTTCGAATTTAGTCGATTGATCAGATTGGCCGTATCGACAATATTAGCGGATTCCAGCGTCTTCCTTTCAAAATCTTCTAACTCGAGCACCAGACCCCCGCCCGCTTGCGCATGTACTGTCAAGTAAGTTCTATGGGCGAAGAAGATGTCGCACACGTATGTCTTCGGAAAAGGTGGTTTCTCTTGTTTACAGGATACAATACCCTCGTGGACTGCGTTACAAATATCTCTGTGGAAGACGTCGTCGACACTTACTTGTCCGAGATCCTCCACCTTAACATCCATGTATACCCATCCGCGCCGGTAGTGGTCGTTCGATATGGCGAGCACCAGACCTTTCGTATCAATCACTGCCACCACGCCAATGTTCTGTGTGATTCTCGCGCGCGTCATATCTATCTTGTCGCATGCCGCATGGGGGTCAGCCATGTCCTGCTTGCGACATGCAAACATAATAAAAAAATGTGGACGGAGTGTAGAATGTGCACAGATAAGTTTGGTCGACTCCAAACAAAGAATGAATATCAGTACACCACAATAAGGTTGGCTGCTGCCATGGAAAGGTTCGATATGTTTGAGGTTTTGAGGACATGTATCATCGGCGAGAGTTTTCGCGCGTGCGGCGTGGGTTACGATCCGGAGGACGCTCTCGAGACGTACCACTCGGCCGAGTTTGAAGACGATTATGGGGAGGACGATGTCAAGGGGAGTTGGACAACACCCGAGCAATTTCTGGAGTCGCTCTGCTCGTCCAACGCCGGCAGGGTGTACGACACTATTCGCTCCATGGAAAACTGCTGGAACTTTGACAAGAGGGAGCAGAATACGATTTTTAAAATTCTGTGGGATCTGGGCAACGCCGAGGCTCTGCAGTACATCGACGACAACTTTGGGCAGAACGCCGCCAGAGAGTTTTATGAATATGGGTGCGAATTGTTTGACATGCATGCCCTATAATAAGATGGTTGGTGCGTTTGGGCGCTAATACAAAAAATATTTTGTTTCATAATATATAAGGATGAAGAAGAAGGTCCATCCCCAAGACATGGAGGTATCCAAAGAAGAAAAAGTGGAAACCATCGACCTCGAAGCACTTGATGCACCGGGTGACATTTTTGCTCGAGAGTATGGGGACGAGACCATGGCCCAGGCTAAAACTAACCAAGAACGGCTCTCTCGGCTCACAGGCAAGACGAGAAAGCACACCGTTGACCCCGGCCTAAAAGTTGGGACGAATGCTAGACTCAGTTATTTCGAGAACGAGAAGTTGTACGAAAACGACTGGAAAAACTCTACGCTGGACCTTGTTGAGGAAATTGTGCTCCAGTGCAAGGAGTCTTCGGAGGCTCATGTCGCCGCGGCAAAGGCCTGTCGGCGCAATCACAGGATGACGATGATTCCCTCCATCATCTTGGCGACCGCCGCTACATCGGCCTCCTTTTTTGCTGCCGGGGACAACCCTTGCGACGCAAGTGGTGCCAATGATGACGAGAGTCTCAAGTACGTGGTGGCTTGTCTGACAGCTCTTGTCGGCGTCATGTCTGGTATCGCAAGCGTGTACAATTTCAAAGCCAAAATGAGCGATCACGTCAGCGCGGCCGGGGCTTTCGCAAATCTGGCACGCCGCTCGAAAATTATCGTGTTTCTCCCGACACACTTGAAGCCGAACGCTGAGGTGGCGTTGACCGACATTTCCGCAGAGCAGGCGCATCTTACCAACACATCTCCTCTTCTGTAATTTTTGTCATATGTATTCACTGATAAAGACACGTACCCTGAATGTTTGCACGGAATCACTTAACGGACACCACGAGGCACATTTCTTCTCCAGGATTGTTGAAACCATTCTTTCTCAAAATAAAATGTTGCATCGCAGCATCTATACTTGTAGTTAACATGGCAACCCCGGCAACCCCGGTAACCCAGATTACCTGGGTAAAGGATGCCAATGGTAATCTCGAGGTCAGTTCCCCGGAGCACTTGATTCAAATAATGCATTATGGTGCTAAGTACACGGATGCAGGAGATGCGCCCATTTCTTCATATTACTACTACGGTGCAGGCACCAAATACCTGCAAACTGTCGACATAGATTTGGCTGACTACCACGAAGACATAGTGCCGATCGCGACTTACCATGCCAGCTATGACGGAGGTAACCACATCATCGCAAACTGGGAATATCATTCGGTAAACACTGCCCACGCGGGATTTTTTGGCTACTTTAATGGTGTGTTCAAAAACGTCAGATTGACCGGCGTGTGGAAAATCAGCGGGAATGGTAACAACAAGGGGTTTGTTGCAGGGTATTGCATTGGCTCAATCGATAATGTCACAGCGAGCTTCGACGTTGGTACTGAAATCACCGGTCCGAGCCACAGCGTAGGATCATTTGTTGGGGAAGGTCGGGGCAACGCTCATCTTTCCGGTTGCACCCTAAACGGAACGCTGGACCTGACACACGATTGTAATGAAGTGGGAGGGTTGGTTGGGTACGGGTGGCCCCTCGACATGACATTGTGTGCAAATTTTGCAACTTTCCCCAAAGGTCTGAAAACTGGGTACAACGGATACTGTGGCGGGATCGTCGGGCGTATTCGAGGTGCAACGACTAACTTTCACAGTCTAATCAATGGAATGAAGGGTGATATCGGAGAAGGAGAGTTAGCGTTTTGTGCTGGCGGGATTATCGGTCAACTTGACACGGCGACAGTACCTACTCGTTTCGACACCCTCATCAACGTCATGATCGGTAACATTGAATGCAGAGACAATGGGAAAGCGTGTGGGGGTATTATCGGATGGGCCAAGGGTACGGGGGTCACGAAGGCGGTGAACTACATGACCGGAAATATCTCCGGAAATGTGGCTGGCGGTTTGGTCGGACGGTTTGACAACATGGCCTCGATAACAAACTCTATCGTCGCGATGAATGGGAACGTGCAGGACGATGCCGTGAACAGTGCCATTGGCGATGACACGGGCGCTGACCTACGCGTTACTGTAAACACGGAGTTCGGTCTCACTTTCGCAAGCAACAATTTCGCTAGCACGGACGCTCTGGTGGACTTTGTGACCGATGACGCGTTCACGCTTCTTCCCTACCTCCCCCTCTCCGGGACGTCGGTGCAAGGAGCGACGATTTCGTTTGACCCCGTGTTCGGTAATCTGGGTGGACTCGACCCCGCATCATCTCCCTTTGCCCAGCACCAAACTTTGACAATCCATACTTCTCCGGAAATCTACTACCCGGCGTACGTCAACATGGGGTTCAGCGACACCAACACCACCAAGTACTTGACGTATGGGGATGTATCCATGCACAAGATCACGCTTCACGTCGACGATACTATAACGGGTCCATTCACCGGTGGTGCCATCGACTCCGTATTCAACACGGGAGGAGCGTTGCTGAAAGGTTTGGAGTGGACTCAAAACGGTTCTGGCGAATACGAGGTCTCAACCCCGCCTCACCTTGTCCAGCTGATGTCAAACGGTGCCGTCTACGATGATGCAGGAACACCCCCGGCATACATGACGTCCAATTTCGCCCAGACCTCCGACATCAACCTGTTCAGGTTTGGAGATGTGATCGAACCCATTGGTACCACGGAGACACCGTTTTCAGGGGGATATTCTGGTTCCATGTACGCGATATCTGAGTGGAGTTATGATCGGGGCACGGGGGACGACGGTACCGGAGTGGACATCGGGTTGTTTGGCACGGTCGATGGTGGAAGCATTATGGGGTTGAAGTTGACGGGCAAGTGGTCCATGGCTGGCTCCTGTGATACCCATGGCCTTGTCGCCGGTAAGCTCGTTGGAACATCCACTCTGCTTTCCGATATCGAAGCAGACTTTGCAGAAGGCTCCTCAATTTCTTCGGGGCACGCAACATCGAGCAGCACGTGCGGTGTCCTTGTCGGATCGGCCGACGGCGACTGTACGCTTACCGGCCTCCATGTCAAAGGCTACCTCTCTTACCAGGGTTCCGACAGCGTGGTCGGAGGCATGATTGGGTCTGTTTTGGGAGGAGGGGGCCTCAGCTGGGCGGAGAACAGCCTTACTTTCACGGATGGGCTCGGTGGCTCGAGCGTGACCGGTGGTGGTATTGTCGGCAAAATCGGTGATGGCGCGCTCAACGCCTTCCACCTTTCCAACAACTCGTCCGGGGCACTCACGGGAAGTAAGTGTGGTGGCATTGTCGGGTCCTTCGCCAACGGAGCCGAGATGACCCGAGTGGACACCTGGGCCAACGCTATGACCGGCGACATCATCGGGAGTGTATGTTCCGGAGGTATTGTCGGGGAGTTTGAAGTATTGTCCGCACAAGTTGCTGCTGTTACAAAAGTGACCAACTACATGTGCGGTGATATCACGTCGACTGCATCCGGTGGTGTGATTGGAAAGACCGTGGATGGTTTGGACGGGGCCGCCGCCGCCACCGCCCCCGCCATTCAGTGCACGAACTCTATCGTCGCTATGAAAGGTACGGTAGGAGACACGGCCGTTGGGGACGCCACCGGTCACCCTGTGGACATTGCAATCAATGTCAACTCGGACTTTGGTGTTGTTTACACGACCAACACTCACGAAACCACGGACCCGCTGACGGGATACGAAACGTTACCGGGCTTCCCCCTGCCCTTCCTCTCGATGACCGGCACGGAGAGTGGACTGAGCCACGATCGCAAAGCCCTTTTCCCCAATGTCGGAGGAGTCGGCGAGACATCCCCGCACTTCGGCTACGACGTCGCTGTCATCCACTCTCACTCGACAATCCACGTCCCGTTCAGGGTCGAGTTCGATTTCGTGCCGGATGGCACAAAGTACATCACTTACGCCATTCTCTCAAAATTCGAGGTCTACGTGGACCCGTCTCTAACGGTGCTGTCATCCACGGCAATTTCCATAATGGATTACAACGGGAACGCAAAGCTTGGATTTTTGCCGGCAATCATCAGCACACAGGATGCATTCAACGACACCAGGACTCCGAACATGAGCCATTCGTTCACGGACTATAAGGAAGATGATTTGATGTTCTGCACACGGAGCATGCATCACGCCGGCGTGCGCAATCCAGTATCACTCACGGACGACGGTAGTCCCAACTACAACTGGATGAGAGCTCTCGGTATCGTCTTTAACCGAAACGATGACCACGCCTACTTTGTCTTTAACGACGACAAAACGATTAGGAAGGGACATCTAGAGACCGGTTGGGTGACACTCCATGACGATGCTACTTACCACACGATTGTCGGAGATTCCTCTTTCACCTACATGTTCGGATCCAGGCAATTCGGAGGGGTGCACCAGGTGTACAGGATGGACATGGATGCTTCCAACATGATAACGGCCAATGTCAGCGATTTGCTTGGGGAGAACAGTATGGTGAATGGTTTCGCGTCCAACGTTGACGACGAGAGAATTTACTTCTCTGACACAGGGGGGAATACCTACAGTCTGAGCTGGGCTCTAGACGACATCCAAGAGATGCCCTTCAAAGTGCAAAACTTCGAACGGGGCGACCTCGCATACCATCAGGGAATGCTCTATTTCGGTAACAAGGACCCGATAACTCAAGTAGATAACAGTAAAATTTACGCTTACGACCTTGCTAAAGGTGGATTCAGAACCCTGGAGGGAATTTCCGTGACTCTTGGTACTGATAATCTCGGACGGAGACACATGCACGTTCACGCGGGATCTAATGCTATGATTATCTCGAGCGACCCTGGGACAGGTAGGTACGTGGGGACAAACTTCGATTTCCACAAGGAATACATCACCAAGGACAAACAGTACGTGGACGGATTCCAGTTCTCGTGGATACCCATGGACGGTGCTACCTCGTACAGGGTGGAAATCAACGGCGCCATGGATACAACGGCCGACGCGGTGTACACATCTCGGGGTCACGTGGCTGAAACTATTCTTGATATCAAGGTATCGTACAGCACTGACGGCGCAACGTACCATGTTTACAGATACGCATCCAGAAGCTTTACGGTGAAAGCTCAGTATTTCGAAAAGTTCGTTATCCCGGGAATGCCTCTCGTGAACGACGGATCTGTGACTTGGGCCGACCCGTACGAAAATCCGCACGTAGCACTATTCACCCGTGCTAATGTGATGTACACATACGACGTCGTGGCAAGAACCTTCTCCACTGTGAATGCGCGCGGAATGTTACGAATGGACCGTTGCCCGACTACAAAGGACATCATTGCCTCGGCATACAACACGCACCTTTACAATGTCGGAGAGTATGCCACGCACATCACGAACGATACCATGCCCGCTCCTTTCTACACGCATACGACTCGTATCGATCGCATTCATTGTTCGCACAGCGGCCTCATTTACTTCGTCGACGCGAACGATGATGTGTGGTCGGTGGGTTTGGATGGAACCAATGCTCAGCTGGTGGTCTCTCCGGATGGTAGAACCAACCTTGTCTCCACGGACACCCACTCCCCTGAAAAGCTCCTGTACACCGACGGTTCTTACAAACTAATGTGCCTTAATTTGTCGACGAATGTGACGACAGAGGTTTACCACCACATTAATTTGGTCTGGGCCAAGGATATGCGCGTTGTTGACGGTACGGTGTACATGTCGTGCGGTTCTCCGCAGAAGTTCATAAGGGTGCGCCTAGATGGCACCGTCGAGCGAGAACTTGTTCTGGATAACTCTAATCCTGGTTATGGGAACGGAATACTGGTCGACTCGTCACAACAAAAGGTGGTTCTTTTCAACAGGGGGACTGTTTACGAGTTCAATGATACCTCGTACACTTTCCCCAGCCTTCCTGCCGATACGAGTTCAATGATTGTTTCCGTCACGCCGTTGGGTATGCGTGCCACGTGGTCTCCGATAGCAGGGGCGACATCGTACAAGATTGGTATCTCTCCGGGGTCTGACGGCGAGAACGCGGCAATTATCCACTACACCACTTCGGACATCTCCCAACTGGACTACACCCACAGTTTGGCGTCGGAAACGACTCACTCGGTGTACTTGACGTACGATACCGCTAGCGAAACGGATCTTCTGTCCTCTTTCCGCACCATCAACGTCCCCGCCGTGTCAACGGACGCAAGTGACTACAACAAGGAGTTCTTCCAGAAACAGGGCGGTGGGTTCGACCTGACCAAAGTCAGGCCTGGTCTGGGGCCCGTCCTGACCGACCTTTTCGAGAGCGGAGACAGCGTCAAGATTAAACTGCGCAGAGGGAAAAGGTTTCCCACGGCAAAAATCCTGAGTCGAGGTGATACGGTGGAAGTGCAAGAAGTGCAGGCCGTTCTTCTACCGTTTGAAGAGAGCGCGGGGTCTGGCCAGACAATTAGTTTGCAGCTTTCCGACGGCTCGACGTCTTCGGTGCTCTACAACGAGGCGGACGACACCATCACGGTAGATTCAGGAGTGTACAGCGTTGGTGACTACACCGTCATCGACGACAAGAAGGTCGTTTTTTACGAGTACTAATGAAAAAAAATATTTATCATTTGACATCACAAGCAACCATTCATGCGTCTGTTCGCCTTTGCCACGGTCTTGTTTAACTCGTGCGTCGCCAAAGTGTCATCCTACTTTCTGTCCCCCTCCGTTGTACGAGAGGCGCCCGCCCTCACAGACCAGCACCTGAGGGCGGCCAAGCTGTGCCGCGACGTTTATTGCGCAGACGCTGAATCAAGTGACGAGTTCGTCGAATCCAAAGACACCTATGCCCAGGCCACGGTTACTCTCGACGGCTCGCAGGCCGTCGTGTGCTTCCGGGGCAGCGACAGCGTATCGGACTGGCGGTCCAACTTTGACACGTGTCAGGTGCCTTTTCTGTCGCGCAAGCACAGTGATCCCGATTCTCACGTGCACAGCGGATTTTTCGTTGGGCACAACTCGGTCAAGGCCAAGATTTACTCCAAGCTGAACGCCATCGTCGACGACGGCAAGTGCGAGAGCATCTTGTTCACCGGCCACAGCGCCGGCGCGACTCTGGCAAAGCTGTGTGCCTACGACTTTGTCAACGAGAAAAATATAAAGCTAGAAATCATATCGTTCGGGTCCCCTAAGATCGGCAACGCCGCGTTCGCCCAAAATTTCAATCTGGAGTGCACGCGTATCGTGAACGACAACGACGGCATCGCGCTGGCCCCTCTTTTCAGCGGATACCACCACGTAGGCGAACTCATTCGCCTGAAGAATGTGGCGCCGGCGCGGAGCATTTGGCACTCGCTGCGCAACTTTGCGAGGCTGGATTCGGTGGCCGACCACTCCATCGACGCCTACATCGCAACGATGGAGCATTGGTTGAAGAAAGACAAATAAAACAGATGATGGTGCGGTCTTCACGCCCGAAAATTAATGTTTGAGGCAAAGTATCGGAGGCGAATGCTGTACTGTCTGCTTTACTTGTGTTGTCCCCGAATGTACCACGATCTGTTCGTAGCGGACCGAGGGATCCAGATTGATCGCTTCCGCCACCTACCGCTACCGCCCGACGAGTTCCAGGACGTGTACAAAGAAAAGCCCGTCTTCACCGAAGTCAAGTTATAAATTTCAATATACAAAATGCACGCCGAAATAATTCAACGCCTGGCCGCCATGTCCCACCACGGCGACATTCCTCACTTACTATTTCACGGCCCGCGCGGGTCGGGGAAGCTGACTCTGGTCAAGCACCTGCTGGAAAGGCTGTACGGCCCCGGCGCGAATCGCATGACATCGGAGAAGCGCGTGGTCAACACCAACGCCGCCCGGTCGATCGAGATCGGCGTGCGCGTGTCCAACTACCACATCGAGATGGAGCCGAGCGACGCCGGCGTCAACGACAGGTACGTCGTTCAGCACGTCATCAAGGAGATGGCCAACAACGGCTCCATCGCATCCCTTCTCATGAACTCGGCCGTCACGCACAAGACCATCGTGTTGAGAGGAGCGGGCGACCTCAGCAAGCAGGCGCAGGCGGGTCTGAGGAGGACCATGGAACTGTACTCCAGCTCGTGTCGCCTCATCCTCATTTCAACGTACGCCTCGAGGGTGATTGAACCGCTGAGGTCGCGGTGCGTGCTGATCAGGGTTCCCCTGCCTCCTTTTGGAGAACTGGAGCGGCTGGTTGGGACGGTCGTCGATGACGATGTCTTGGCACGCGAAATCGTGCAGAAATCGGGCAGGTCCATCTCGCGCGCCATGTACATGGCAAAACAGGGCAGCGGCGACAAGATGGTGTGGATGCAGTACGTCGACTCCATCTGCACCGGAGTCTTCCTGGAGCAGACGCCGCGCAAATTGCTGGACGTTCGAGACAGCTTGACAGAACTGTTGGTCGCGGGGGTGCCGGCCTCGCTCGTTCTGAAGACGCTGATGCACTCTCTACTGAAGCACGAAGCGCTTAGGGAAGAGGATTCTGTCAAAAGGGAGATCGTCAAGTGGGCCGCCGTGTACGAGCACCGCATATGCGTCGGGTCCAAACCAATTTTGCATGCAGAGGCGTTCGTGGCCGCGTTCATGGACTTGTACAAGACACATCTCGCCAAAATGTTTGTTTAAAATGTTGTTTAGAATCATAAAATTGAACAATGGCGTGTGAAACGCTGGAAGAGAGAATTGCGGCCAACTCGGCTCAGCCGTGCGCCAAGGCTTTCAGGCAGGTGTTCCCGGAGGCGATCGCGCCGTATGTGGCTCCGGGAATTCTGTTTACGGGACTCACAGCGATAGGCTATGGACTAGGGACTGGACGCAAATGGGCGGTGTCTGGCCTCGCCTCGCCATCGACTCAAATGACGATCATGATGCTGCTCATGGTAGCCGACCATCAATCGTCGTTTTGGGATCACTCGAGAGTCTCTTCGGAGGAGTACTGTCTTACTAGCATGCTCACATCTAAAACGCTGGATGACACCACGGGCAGGCTAGCTTTTGGAGGACTGGGCGCTCTTTTGACGGCGGTGGCGGTCTATGGAATGAGAAGCGGATCAATTACACTTGCAGCAACATCGATTCCGTTTGCAAGCATCATGTATTACCTCTCCTGGTCACCCGAAAACTTCCAGAGCTGCAGGGCAAACGGCAAGGTCACAGGCGGACTTGCGTTCGGCCTTGACGTGATGACGTTCGTTGGAATCATGGAAATGTTGATGCGAGCGAGCGGAAACAACGATACCTCCTGGCACACGCCAACGATACTGTACTGCGTCTTCATATCCGCTTTGTTGATCGCGCTGTTCGGCTGGCACAGTGACTACGGGAAAAGGATCAAAGAAGGGTCTTGTGCCATTGATGACGAGGCCGACGCCGCTGCCGAGAAGCTCGTTGATCGAAGAGGCGAGCTGTACATTGGGCTGTTGATGAGCATCACCAGCATCGTGTTCTATTTTTACCTGCAAATGAACTTCAGCGAGATCTCTGGGTGCAGCGTGCCCGCGATCATCTTTCTGGGTTTCGACATTTTGACCAAGCTCCAGGTCTGGAAACGCGGGGAACCGCTAGTCGGGGACGCTCTCCATAGAAGTTTCATTTATTGCACCGTGCAAACTCTCGATGTGCTCCTCAGCTCCAGTTCTCTCGTGTCTTTCATGGCGGACAAGGGGTTGGTGGTTGGCGGAGTTGCCAAATCGCGAGGATTGTTGAGTCACACGGCTCACCTGGCCGGCGGCTCGGTCACGTATGTCTGGAATGTGTTGAAATTGGTCGGCGTGCTTGTTACAGGCGGAGGAAATAGGGTGTCGACGAGTTCGATCAAGCGTCTGGGTGAAATTATCAAGCTTGTTTCTCTGAACGTGGTGGCAAACCTCGTCCCCCTCCTCGTAGACCAGAAAAATTCGACTTACATGATGAGCGCTTCCCCCCAGAACGATTTGAATGTCCCGTGCCACGTGGAGTAAGTAGAGACTTGCGTCGGAACATCGCCTTCGAAAATATACATTGACAAAAAAGAAAGCACATGAAGCTCTTCCTTTTCTTGACAACCATAGTCTCTTCTGGCGTGGCCTTTCTCCCCGCGCTCTTCAGCCTGGAAAACTTGCTAAAATCGTCCGCGTGCCACGGCACCGACCACCGCCTCGGCATTCTGTGCGAAAAACTCGCGCACGTGCCACACGGGCGCAATTATAACGTTTCCAGCCTGCACGGGTCGTGGCGCCAGCTTCGCCCGAAAGATGTCGAAAGCACGACGTATCAGACAATCGATTTCGAAAAAAAGTTCGCGCTCGCGACGACGCTGTATTCGAACGGGACTCGCGTGGAGCTGGTGATGCCTTTCGAAACCTGTCGTCGCTCTCTCGCCGTGTACTTTACGCACGCCAAGCAGTTTACCACTTTTGCCGACGACGCCCGCTTCACAACGAATGCGACGTGCAGCGCACAGTCGTTTGAGCTTGTGTACGCGAGCACGTCGATGCGCGTGGATCGCATGGTGTCCGATCAGAGTTTTCGCGTGCTTGTTCCCTGCGACCATGTTTTCACGAAGCTTTAAAATTTTTGACGTTTTTAACTCAAAACAAAAATATATATTGCATAAACTTGCATGCACAAATGAGCGACTGGACGTGGTGCTGCTTTAGAAACGAGCCGGCGTACAAGAAAGTTGACACAGTGGAGCCCGCGCAATATATCAGCGCCAAACTGGAATCTGAGTACGAATCCGAAACCTTCCAGCTGAAGAACGCGGTCTCCAGTATGTACAGAAGGATGTCGTCGTGGTCTCTCCCGAAAAAACAGATCCCTGAAAAAAAGAATTTGTTCACGATAAACGAGGCAGAGCACGACTTTCTCATGGACGGTCACGAGACTGAGCCCGAGCCCGAGACCGAACCAGAGCCAGAGCGATACGTCCGCGAAAGGCTGGAATCGGGGGACGACGTCCCACCCCCCAGGAGGCCGAAGCACACGGTCTCGAGCATCTACAGCAAGGTGTCCGAGTGGAAATTGCCCACGGTGCACGAGGGAGAGCACGAGTCTCTCATGGACGAGTACGCGCCGGCGTCACCGTCACCGTCGCCATCGCCGTGTCTTTCCCGTGATGGGCCGTCACCGCCGTCACCGCCGTCGCCGTCTTCCCCGCCGCAAAAATTGCCCGACTTTGACGACGTCGTTGACGAAAGGGTTTGATTTTGATTTTGATTTTGATTTTGATTTTGATTTTCCGCGCCCGGTGGCGTGGCCCGGGGGAGACGTTGTGATGAGTTGTTTTGAGAAAAAAAAATATGCACGGGTGGTACACTGCGATGGCCTCCATAGATGAAAGTGGTGCCCCACCCTTAGATGCATCCCTTCTCCATGCTTCCAGCACTGACCCCGATGTAAAATCTCCCTGGGAAGGACAAAGGCTGAATATCCCGGTTGAAAAGGTCGAGAAACTCTTTACAGTTACTGTGAAGGGTAAATTTGCCCCGCCTATTCCTTCAATGTCACAAGAATATGATTTTGAAAACACAATTGTATGGGTGGCTAACCTCAAACACACATCAACGAATATTTGGGACATAGGTCATGATTTTGCTAATAATGATCCACCATCAACGATATCCTTTACGATGAACCGCTACGAGGGCTACCCGACGCTCAACACCACCATGCGACTGTACAAAGCCGCTGTCGAGCTGGAAAAGCTTTTACTGAAGTACCTGCTTCCGTTTGCCACCGGTCCGTTCAACATCCAAGTGAAGGCCATGAGACGTGCCACGTTTGACACGCACTACGAACGCACAGAGGCAGACAGTGACAATCATTTCACCCGAAAATGGTTGAACAAGGACACCGCGGGCCGCGTGTACGACTGGATCACGACCATCGTTCCCATGTTTACCCGATCCTGGATGCCCGACAATGCGATCAAGAAACTTGTCGGGTACAATCCACGCCACGATAAACAACAGCGTGCCGAGGAAGCTCTCAAAACAAGCAATGACAACCTGGTCTTTGTCATATTTACAGGAGAGGGACATCAATCGGTGACCATTGTCGACAAACAAAAGTTCTTGGAAATCGATCAGACGGAAACACGTCGACGTCCCTGTAAATTGCAAAGCACTGGCCTTTTCAAAGATGCCAACAAACTTCTCGACAATACGATCGTACTTGATCTACAACTGGGATTTACACAACAGGTATTGGTCCGAAAGTCTCTTTTGTCGCATTGCGTAAGTCTGACGCACGCGCATTCCGGACGCGTATATTGTGTGTTCCCGAGCTTTGACAAATTTCCTGGACTTTGGGGCGATGCAGCCGATGTCAACGTCGTGGGCGCGCTTCACTGCAACCCGGATGCAGACATTAACAATCCGACGACGTTCTTCAGAACGTCTGGACTCACCCGATCGGGTGGAGAAACTCTCCACACAAGTGAAGTCGATTCTTGTCAGCCAGGAGAAGGAGTTTTTCGAATGAGATCGAGCAACGGGTGTTTCCCGCCATATGAGGAAAACGAGGAAAAGTACCTGCCACAGGACGATCTGATGTGTTGCGAATTACACCCGAGAGAAGACAAAAACGCCCAAGTCTTGGACGAGCTGCGCATCTTCGGAAACAGGACACGTGACCCGACTCGTCAGCGATCCGAGTTGATTCAAGAAGCCTTTAAATGGTTTTTTGAAGAAATTGGTATCGATGGACCGATTTCCATAAATACGGACTTTGATGAAAATGATACTGATGATACGAGCGAGATTTATGAGATGGATACATTGGATGCATTTAGGGCATACATGCCCAACTGTTCCGAGCTTCGGTTCAGATTCAAGACGGAACAAGGCCGGGACAAAGCCATCGAGTGTATGAGAGAGGCATCACGGGCCAACATTGTCCACAACGTCACGTTCTTTGTATCGATGACGCTACCGCACCCACCCATGGTAGTTCCGGACCCCTTCCCACCGCACCCCGACACCAAGACACTGGAAATGGCGAAAATACCACCTCAAAACAACACCCATATAGTTTTCACAGAAAGAAACCATCCTCCTCGTCGGACGGTATTCATGCAGCTAGAGATGTGGATGCAAACTGAACAGAACCGCCAAGTTGGCATCAAGTTCAAATCTGTACCCGTTTACAGTGTAGACAGAGCGGGTGGAGAAATACTCGACGAGATCCCTTATCACACGCACAAGGGCGTGGTTGGTGTGTTCAAGAGCAGGCAGTACACAACCATAAGCTCGAGGAACCACGTCCATCTCATGAAAAAGAATCATGTGGAAGTCACTGTTGATACGATGAAGCTCAATGGACTGTACTACACAGTCGTGCGTCTTAGAGCTGGAACCAAGCGGCAGATCCAACCCAGGGGAAAGGGAAAGGCCAAGGCCAGTGCTGAAGGGAAAGGCAAACGCAGTGCAAGAGATGCGGCCGCTGACACGACATCTGACGACTTGACGGTGGCTTTGCCCGGCGTCATTTCGGGTCTGGGACACAAAAACAAGAACAGGAAGGCATACCAGAGAGGTCTGAAGGTAGCGGTCTGCTCCAAGGGCGAGGTCTTCCGAGCGCCGATGAGGACCATCAAGCGGAGCTTAGGCAGGCTAGAGAACCTTCCAGACAATCCAGCTTTGTACGCGTGGTCGGAATGTCAGCGTTTAATTTCCAACAACAGACACTGACAATCGCTCGCTCTCGTTTGCAACCCGAACCTTGGGGCGCGGAGAAGCTGCAGCGATTGTGACTAAGGGAACCGAGTGGGGGCGGGGCTGAATGTTGGAACAGGGGGGGGGATTCAAGCGTACTTCCAAAAGAAACCTTTCGATGGTCTCGAATCCCTTATGGCCCTGGTTACATCTGCACCCGGGACGACAACACGAGCGGCGGTGATAGATTCATGTTGTCGAATGAAGTTCATATCGAGGCCCAGTTGATCGATTTTCTTTTTTTTGAGGTTCGTCCTTCTCGTGACTGGAGTCGGGTCCGATGCGTACTTCCAGAGATACCCGGCAGAAGGGGTTCTTTCACGTGCTGCTTTTTCGGAGAGACCAGGAACTTCTCTTTGAGCCGCTTTCATGGAAGGGTAGTCGCGGATGAAGTCCTTATTCATGTCGTACTGTTGTACCTTCTTGTTCCGAACAACCGGCTTTCGCTTAACAACTCGATCTTTATCTTCACTTTCGTGCTTCCAGAGAAATCCTCCCGCCGGCGTTCCTGTGTTGATTGACCGATGGATGCTAACTGAACCAAGTTCGAGCCTGGCTTCCGTCCAAGAGTCAAAACTTTTGATAAATCTGCCTTCGAGATCGTATTGCATCAATTTCGTAGGCTTTGCTGTCTTCAGACCGGTGGCGAATGCGTGTTGCAGATTCTCGGAGCGGGTGACCCAGGCGAGGTTGTCGATGTTCGGGTTGCACTTATTGCCGTCGAGATGGTTAACTTCATTTTTCCCCTCGACGCGTGGTATGAATGTCAGTGCGACAAGTCTGTGTGCGGAGAAAGCTTCATCACATATGTAATGCTTTGAATAACTTGGACCAGAGGGGGATTTCACCTCGCCCGCAGGAGTATATAACCTTCCAAGCGTTGAAATCTGGTACCCTTTGGCACCCTTCACGTCGACCGGGTCGATGTCGCGCCATTCTTCTGTGGCGAGAACGCGTAGCTCGTCGAACTCCCATTTGAATCCCGCGGCGGACGTGATACACTGCCTGTAGTCTGCCATCGATGTGGATATCTCGTGTCCTTCGGCGACAGTATTGATCTTTGCCATGCAACGAGCTGCTTGCACCGAGTTTGCTGCATCTCGCACGGTTTCGAACATTTCAAGTTTCTCCCCGGTTTGTTTGTCGCATTTCCAAATATGGCGCGCACCCCATGCTTCTTCGAAACCGATTTCGTCTGAAGTCAATTTCCTCTTGCGACTGTGGTCAGCCTGTCTCTGTCGGGTCGCCCACTCCAGGTTGGAGACGTTGTTATCTGACCGACCGTGTTTTAGGTGATTCACCGTAGGTTTGTTTTCAGGGTTTGGTAAAAACGTGATGGCGACTAGTCTGTGAACCAATCTGGTGATTTCTTCACCATGCGTCCCCTTGATGCTGACTGCCCGATATCCCAGTGGCGTCTTCGATGACTTGTGAACTCTTCCTGTTTTTTTGTTGCGGATACGACCATGGGTGCTGGCCTCGAACTTCAAAGAAATGGGAATTGTCTTCCATAATTCTTCTTCCATGGTTGTTCTTTATGTAAACAGATATAATTGTTGACGAGTTTCGAACGCACCAGATGCGTAAAATTTGAATCATTTTTTTTGTTTTGAAAGTTCAAATATCCATGATGAAGCTGTTCTTCGCCATCGCATCCCTCCTGTCTTGGTCCAATGCCGCCGTCCTGACGGTCAAGCCAGGGGAGTCGATACAGGCATCAATTGAGTTGGCACAGCCCGGAGACACTGTAGAGCTGAAAGACGGCGAGTACATCGAAGACATTGTTACAATTCGTGATGGGGAACCCGACAAGCGCATCACCATCCGCGGCTCTCGTGATGCTATCTTGTTCGGGACCGGAAAGGAAAACAGGCTTTTCCAAATCCATCACGACTACATCACCTTGGACGGATTCACAATCGATGGTAAAATCGGCCCCGGTGACAAAGAAGAACATTGGATCGATAAGCTCCTGTACGCTCATGGAAATCGTGAAACTCGTGTCATCAAGCAGTACGGCACCGAGTTTCGAAGTGCGATCGATGGACTGATTATTTCCAACATGAAGCTGACCAATGCGGGCGCGGAGTGCGCCCGTATGAGATATTTTGTGACCAATGCACAATTTTTTTCCAATCATGTGGAAAACTGCGGAGTTTATGACTTTGTTCTCGGAGGAATGAAGGCGAAAAATGGTGAGCTGCTATATTTAGGCACAAGTTCGAACCAGATTGGAGATGGAAAAAATCCGACTTCCGAGATCGACCAGACCCGCTTCATCCACATCCATCACAACACTCTTATATCCTACGGCAATGAGGTACGTCAGAAACTTCCTTGTCGTAAAACTTGATATTGATTTGTGTTAGAAATCTTACCGATAGACATGTCTCGACCTGTTCGTAGGACCGTAGTTCTCAACAAATCCGCTCCGATTGCTGCGTTCGTTCCCTGAAACATTCCCCACAGGTTGACGCAAAAGAAGGAGCCGAGTACATCCTCATGGAGCACAATTTTTGCAGCCAACAAAAAGACCCAGACTCCGCTTGCTTGGATTCTCGCACTGATAATGTGATATTTCGTTACAACGAAATCCACTCAAACGACGGAGCGGCGGTGCGAATTGGCGGTCACATCGTTGACGGTAAGACATGGGGAGAAAACAACGAAATGTACGGGAATATCATGCACGACAACAAGGCGGGTGAGCTCAAGCTCCAGACCGGTCAGAAAGAACACCCACACCTCTGCGAAAACGAGTGCAAAGGAGGGTGCAAGGTCAGCGGATCGGCATCTGAAGGAAACGAGGACATCGAGAAGAAGTGTGAGGGTGTCATGAAAATATTTTGGGTGGACGACACCAAGGCCGTCCCCGTCGCCATGTCGACCAAGTCTGTCGCCAATGCCGCCGATGGTGAACCGGAGGAGGGTGAACCCGAGCCCGAGTTTGAAGCGACGGTGGAGGAGAAAACTGAGTCGGAAGAATCTGGCAAATGCTTCCCCGTGGAAATCAAGGACATTAAAGCCTCCTCTGCAGACGGCCAGCACACAGCACATGCTGCCATTGACAAAAAATCCCTGACGCGGTGGTCAGCGAAGGGCCTGGGCGAATCCTTAACACTTGAATTCGCGGCAAAGACAAAAATCAATGGGATCGAAATCTCGTTTTTGAAGGGAGACGAGCGAACCCAGGCGTTTGCGGTGTCGGTCGACGGCACCACAGTCCTCAAAGACCAGAGTTCGAACGGCAAGACGCTGGCTCTGGAGCGCTTCCCCTTCAAACCAATCGAAGCTTCATCCGTCACCATCAAGGGCTTCGGCAACTCCCAGAACAGCTGGAACAGCCTCACGGAATTGATTGTGTGCGGCGTGGAGGAGTCCAAGGTTACATCCAAGGATTCAAAGGACAAAGCTAACAACGAACAGCTATGCGACAAGGTTGAAAAATTGGACATCAGCAAAGTTGGTGCTTCGGCCGACGACGGCAAGAACAAGCCCGCCAGTGTAATCGACGGCGACCTCAAGACCAGATGGTCGATGGAGGGTCCGGAGGAGCAGGACATTTCTCTCGAGATGGAGAAGCCGATGACCGTGACCGAGATTGGGATAGCCGTGTTCGAGGGCGACAAGACCAAGGCGTATTTCGATGTGATGGTTGAGACCGAGGAGCACGGTTGGGAAGAGGTTGTGAGGGATGGAGAGTCGGTGAAGGGAAACGGTATCGAGTCATACGATCTCGGTATGAAGGGTGTGAAGACGGTCAAAATTGTGTGTTACGGGATGGAGGACATTAATTCGGGCGAGGGGATTGAGATGAATTCGTTCACGGAGATCGAGCTGTACGGATGCTAAACCACAATCACAAAACAAAACATGGCGCTCACGCCCCGTTTCTGTTCGGAAATGTTTTTCGTGATGACGTGCCCGAACTTTTTCGCGCTCACACGAGCAAACGCAGGAGGATCGACCCTCGTGAGATGGTAGTTATCGTAACTACCATCTCATATCACAAAACAAAACATGGCGCTCACGCCCCGTTTCTGTTCGGAAAT
>JAMASZ010000069.1 GCA_023301585.1 Alphaproteobacteria bacterium
TACTTCTGTTAATAACACTAATGCTTATTCGGTGATATAAGGCTAAAAGTTACGCTTAGCGTAAATTATTAAGACTATTTCTTTTTATCTTTAGCAGCAGGAGAGTGGTGCTCAACAACTTTGTCGATAAGACCAAACTTCTGAGCTTCCGCAGCACTCATGAAATTGTCACGATCCATTGATTTCTCAATGTCAGCCAATTTCTTGCCTGTATGCGTCACATAAATGTCATTCAACATAGACTTCATACGCAAGATTTCACGTGCTTGAATTTCAATGTCAGATGCTTGACCACTAGCACCACCTAAAGGCTGGTGAATCATGATACGTGCATGCGGAAGTGCGAAACGCTTACCTTCTGCACCAGCAGTTAGCAATAACGACCCCATAGAGGCTGCTTGGCCGATACAAACGGTCGATACGTCACATTTGATGTATTGCATTGTGTCGTACATCGCCATACCTGAAGTAACAACACCACCCGGTGAGTTAATGTAGAATGAAATGTCTTTTTCTGGATTTTCTGACTCAAGAAACAATAACTGCGCACAAATTAAGCTAGATACATAGTCATTAACTTCACCAGTTAAGAAGATAATACGCTCCTTTAACAAACGAGAGAAAATATCAAATGCGCGCTCGCCACGGTTTGTTTGTTCAATAACCGTTGGAATTAGGTGAGAGTTATATAGTTCTAATGCATTACGTTCGTTCATGGGGATATCTACTTCTCGTTAGTGTGTGTTTGAATCAACTAGAATCAGATTATAGCGCACTCCCCTTTTGTTCAAGGGGTAGTTTAGGGTCATAAGCCATAATTTTATTAACATAACAAAAAGGGCGCTAAATGCGCCCTTAATAAATCCTTATTTCTAAGAAAACTACTTCTTAGCAGCCGTCTTTTTAGCTGCAGCTTTCTTAGCTGGTGCTTTTTTAGCAGCTGACTTCTTTGAAGATGCTTTCTTCTTAGGAGCACGCTCCTCGTCTTCTTTCATCAGCTCTTCAATAGAGACTTCTTTTTCTGTCACTTTTGCACCATCAAAGATGATGTCGACCACTTTATCTTCAAATAAAGGTGCACGAAGATTTTCTAAAGCATCTGGGTTCTTCTGGTAGAATTCAAAAACCATTTTTTCTTGACCAGGGTATTTCTGAGCTTCAGAAATAACCGCACGTTGTAGCTCTTGGTCTGCAACAGTTACTTTGTTCTGCTGACCAATTTCTGCAATCACTAGACCTAGACGAACACGACGCTCAGCAATCGCTGCTAATTCTTCCTTCTCTTCATCTGTAATCTCTTCAGATGCTTCAGGGTTCATTTTGCGCTCTTGCTCAATTTGGTTTGTAATACCTTCCAACTCAGCAGTAACCATGCCTTGTGGAATTTCAAATGTGTGCTTGTCATCTAATGTATCTAACAACTGACGCTTCATTTTAAGGCGTGTTTGGTTAGAGTAATCAGAAGTCAGCTGATTCTTAACTGCATCACGAAGTGCTTTCTCATCATCAAAGCCCAACTCTTTCGCGAAGTCATCATTAACAACTGCGTCAGTTTGCTCGTGAATTTCTTGGATTGTCACGTCAAAAATCGCATCGCGCCCCGCTAATTCCTTAGCACCATACTCATCAGGGAACTTAACTTTAACTTCAAGGGCTTTACCAGCCTTTTGACCAACCAACTGATCTTCAAAACCAGGAATGAATTGACCACTACCAAGCTCAAGCTTAGTGCCCTCAGCCTTCATACCGTCATGCTCTACGTTATCATCTGCTGTTCGACCACTGAAGTCCATAATGACAATGTCACCCTTCTTCGTTGCGCGGTCACCAGAGATTTTCTTACTACCTTTATGTTGCTCAGTAATACGCTTCAGCGCTTCGTCGATGTCTTTATCTTCGATTTTTGCTACAGGCTTCTCAATTGCCAATCCTTTAACGTCCATAACGTCAAATTCGGGCAAGATTTCAATTTCCATCTTGTAAATAAGATCTTTACCTTCATCGAATTCTTTTACTTCGATTTTTGGCTGCATCGCAGGACGCAATTTTTTATCTGCTATAACTTTAGCTGTGTTTTCATTAACTGCTGTTTCAAGCACTTCACCTAGAACTGCGCGACCATATTTTTGTTGCAGCATGTTCATAGGAACTTTACCCGGACGGAAACCGTCAACTTTTACAGTTTTTCCGACTTCTACAAGGCGTGCTTCAACCAATTTCGCAATTGCTTCTTTGGGAACAGTAACCTCTAATTCGTGGCTTAAACCTTCTGATTTGATTTCTTTAACTTGCATCTGATGAATGTCTTTCTTCTATTTAAAATCACTTACATTTTTGTAAATGGTGCGGGTGAAGGGACTTGAACCCCCACATCCGAAGATACCAGAACCTAAATCTGGCGCGTCTACCAATTCCGCCACACCCGCATGTGTACAGCTTACCTTCTCAAAAAAGGCTGATTGCGGGTTTTTACCCCATGTTAAGGCACTTGCCAAGGGGAAAATGCACCAAATTCACGATTTATAGTTCATTAAGCACTTAGACAATCAAAAACTTAAATAACTAGACACCTCAAACAGAGTTATGTTAACAAATACGTTCATTAGCAATGATTGAGTTTTACAAATGCCTTTTCCATCTATACGAGAAAATAACTACTATAAATATGGCATAGAGCTACCCTTTATTGCCGCTGGTGTTACCGCATTAATTACTGACCCAACACCCGCTTCCAGTGTCGTGCCTGTATTGCTGAGCTCCATATCCACCTATGCGCACCAAAACAATCGTGGGACAGAGTCTTCTAGACTATTTAATGTCGCAAGCGGTATCGTTGTTGGCATCTCTACTGCATACGGTTTCAATGAAGTCGCCAGCAACTTACAAATGAACGCAAATTACCTCCCTCCTGTTTTTGACACTATTGGGGCATTTACTGCGTATGCAGGAATAAGGTTTGTTAATAAATTTCAATCCCCCTCTTCCCCCAATAAAAAACTAACGATAATCGGTTGATTAGTTTATTCTCTTAAAAAAAACTCACAAAAGCGCGTAAGGATACCTCATGACATCAGAAGCCCTCTTCCTCTTATTCATGTCATATATACTGCTCTATCTTAAACCCGGTCCAGGGCAAGCGTTTCGTATTGGTTGCGCACTAGACAGAGGTTTTGCCCCCGCCATGGCTGTAACAGTGGGTGTCTCTGCCATGTGTGTCGTTTACTTTATTGTCGTGGCGTTAAGCTACAACACTATTATTCAGCAATTCGAATCTTTTGCTAGCGTCCTCAAGATTTTAGGGGGGGCTTACCTTATATATATGGGCGCAAAAGGTTTCCTCAAACAAAACAATCCAAATA
>JAMASZ010000070.1 GCA_023301585.1 Alphaproteobacteria bacterium
GACGGTGACTTCCGTTCTAACCTTCATAGTGGCGGTATCGCTGAAAAAGTAAAAATCACACCCGAAGAACGTAAAACTGCTATTTCAGCAGCAAAAGCTATGGGGCTCGATGTGGCTGGTGTTGATTTAATCCGTTCTAATCGTGGACCACTTGTCCTAGAGGTAAACTCCTCCCCTGGACTAGAGGGTATTGAAAGAACATCAGGAAAAGATATCGCCTACCTTATGATTGAACACATGGAAAAAAACATAACTACTTCTAAAAAAAGTCGTATCAATAAAGGCTAACACATGACAGATGATTTAATTATTGGTGGTGTAACAATTAAACGTGGCGAGCGCAAAAGAGTGCTTCTAGATGTTGCGAAGCTCTATGACTTTACCGATATGAATATTCCTATTGAAGTCATTAGAGGCAAAAAAGATGGGCCAATATTATTTATCAGTGGTGCTGTCCACGGTGATGAGATTAATGGCGTAGAAATAGTACGTCAAATTTTATCCAAAAAAGCATTAAAATCCATCAAAGGGACATTAATAGCGATACCTATCGTTAATGTTTTTGGCTTCAATACAAAGTCCAGGTACCTGCCAGATCGCAGAGATTTAAATCGAAGTTTCCCTGGCTCTAGTAATGGTTCTTTAACAGCACAATTAGCGCATACTTTTTTAACAGAAGTAATTCAAAAGTGTACGCATGGAATTGACTTTCACTGCGCAGCAATTAACCGTATTAATTTACCGCAAATTCGTGCGTACTTAGATGACCAAGTAACCAAGGATATGGCAGAAGCTTTCCGCGTTCCAGTTGTCCTGCACTCTGAATTGCGTGACGGATCCTTGCGTGAAGCCACTAGAGAGTTAGGGATTCCAACTCTCCTTTTTGAAGGTGGTGAAGCCCTTCGTTTCAATGGAAAAGTCATAAAAAGTGGCGTACAAGGCGCTATATCTGTCATGCGTGAAATTGGAATGTTAAATCCAGCAAAAAACAAACCCACTCAAAAAGAAGTGTTTATCGCGCGCTCTAGCCATTGGTTAAGAGCGCCTCATAGTGGGATTTTATCAGCTAAGAAAAAGATTGGACAACGCGTTAAAAAAGGTCAAGTCCTTGGGATTGTCGGCGACCCATTTGGTATTGAAAAATATGAAATTGTCGCAAAAAGAACAGGTATCATTATTGGAGCAGCTACCCTCCCTCTTTTAAACAGAGGTGATGCCGCTTTTCACATTGCAACATTCGAGGATGCTGCAACTGTAGAAGAGCATGTAGATTTATATGACGAAAAGTTAGAAAAAAATTAGTTTTATTTTTTGAACGTCAATTAAACAATAATATTACCATCAGTAAACAACGTTGCTTCATCAAGACCTGTGATGCCTTCTAATGTTGCAATCGTAGTATAAGTTGAGCCGCCAGTTAAACCATTACCATCAACTTGAACCAACACGTCAGTACCGCTATCCGTGAATTGTAAGTAATCTGTAATTGACCCAGAAAATGCACCAACAATTAAATCACTGATATCAAGCGTGTCGCCTTCAGAAAATCTAAAGTTCACAACCGTATCAACATCGTTATAGGCACTCGCCGCTTCAAAAATGAAGCTATTAATACCTGAGCCACCATAGAGCGTATCTTGCCCATCACCACCTAATAAATCATCATTACCACCCGAAGCATATAGAGTGTCATCACCATCACCACCATTTAAGGTGTCGTTATCATCAACCTCGGTAAAGGCATGTGTCTCAACAGCGCCAACGCTATAAAAAGTAGATGGTGAGTCATGGTTATCAAATTCAGCAGCAATTTTCTCCGCACTTAACGTACCTTCATAAAGACGGACATCATCAAGCTCACCATCATAATAAATGTTATTTCGGCTACCATTTTCAGCGCTTGCTTCTGACCCATCCCCGATAATTCCAAAACGTGTTGTTGCATCAGTAATTGCTGCTCCTCCATGTGGATTAACCTTACGAGCGACTTCAACACCATCTACATACAGTATTTTGTCAGTACCATCATATACCGCCGCGATATGATGCCAATCGCCATCGGCAATATTTGCACCACCAGAAAAGTCGTCAAGGCCAGAAGCTGAAGTTGAAAACGATAACTGTCCTGTATCACCATTAACAAAAACATTGAAAAATTCACTACGGTCAAAGTCAAGAATAGCCCAGTTACTGGTAAATGATCCTGCGCCAGATACCGTGGTATTAACCCAAGCGGTCACAGAAACACTAGATAAAGATGTCGCTGCATCATAGCTGTTCTGCAGAGAAATATAATCAGAAGTTCCATTAAAAGTTACCCCATCTCCAACTTGCGCAGCACCAACATCACCCGCGGCTAATCCGCCACGGACAGTACCATCAAGTTGAGAGCGTGAACTGTCTTCGATAGCTGTGCCGGTAACGCCATCAAGATGCCAAACACCAGTATAAGTTTCATCAAAGGTTGTGACATCATTCGTAAGCGTTATACCTGCGTTGCCATAGTACAAGTCTAAGTCCGTATCTACTGTTGACGAAACATTTGGTACGCGAACATGAACTTGTAAGGTTTCTGCAACCGTATCAATAGACACGACTTCCCTATCATACACTGTAATACCATCCGCCGCTGTGAACAGAATGTCAGAGCCATCTGCTTTAACATTAGCCCAGAAATCAGCACCCAAACCATCTTCTGTAATTAAAACTGTAAAGTTCGTTAAGTCACTATCAATCATAGCAGAGTCAATTGTAATTGATTGTTTATGGCTCCAGTCAGGGTCATATAGCCCAGTATCTTCATTCGCATAGATAACATCATTACCATCGCCACCATTTATTGTATCATCGCCTTCACCGCCACTAATAGTGTCTACACCATCACCACCATTGATAACATTATCACCTGTACTGCCTGTTAACGTATCATCAAAGTCAGAGCCGGTTAAGTTCTCAATATCATTTGCTATTGTATCTGTACCCGCACCAACTGTGTTTTGTGCACCGACGATTAACAAATCAACCGTAACAGCCGACGCCGCCGATGCGTAAGTTACTGTGTCTAAGTCTGCACCACCATTAATCGTATCATTACCTGCTCCACCATCAAGAATATCAGCACCGGCACCGCCATTTAATGTGTCTGCTCCTGTACTACCAATAACTGTGTCATTGTCGGCTGTGGTTGTGATTATAAATCCATCATTTTGCGCTGAAAGGTCTAATGTTACTGCGGATCCAATCGCGCTCATGTCTATTTCTTCTAAACCGACAATCGAGGCATCTGTTGCTGTTAATGTATCGAAATCTGTAGAAGCCGTTGTAAGGCGAAGTACATCATTAGCGCCAGCCCCAAAGTCAATTATTCCTGTTCCGTAAATAAGAGCATCAACTTGCGCACCTGTAATTGTTAAATCGTCATCAGCCGCCGAACCTGTTATAAAACCATTTTCTGCCCCTGCAACACCTGGTAAAGTTAGTGCAGTAACATCAATAATACCAGTCGCCTGAACACGACTATTATCTGTTCCACCCTGTAAGTTAATCGAAGTAAAATCATCTAATTGTTCGAAAGTATAAGTAACATCATCATCACCAGCACTACCTACAAAACTTTCTACCGTCGCGATTGTACCTGTCGATAAATCAATCGTCGTTGCATTTGTGAGGGTAATAGTGTCATTTCCTGCGCCGCCTGTAATAGCTTCACCCGCAGCAAAGTCACCATTGGCAAGGAAGAAGTCATCATTATTATTTCCACCATCAAGAATATCTACGCCAGCATTACCGTAAATTTCATCAGCAGCTTCTGTTCCAGTGATTGTTTCATTACCCACATCACCACGTATAACGCTGTTACCACTAACAATAAGCCCTGTGAAATCAACACTATCGCCTGATGTCACACTTATTTCCCAAGCGCCGCCATTATTAAAGTGGAGACGTTCAATATTTGTAAAGCTAACCGTTGAATCAAATGTCGCATCTGCAGTTAATACAAGCGCATCACTTGTGCCTGCACCGCCATCAATCGTATCACCTAAAAATTCTGTACCACCGCCATAGATTTGATCATTTTCTGTACCTGAATCAATAATGTCAGCGCCAGCACCGCCATAGATTTCATCAAGACCCTGACCACCGTTAATAGTGTCATTACCAAGCCCACCGAATAGGTCATCATTCCCAATATTACCGCTGATTGTATCATCGCCAGAACCACCAGTAATAATATCCTGTCCATTACCTGTAGTGACAATAAAGCCTTCAGTCTGTGCTGTTAAATCTAACGTAAGCGGAAGAGAAATTGCCGTTGTATCAATTGTTTCCAAACCAACTATACCGCCGTCTGTTGCAGCTAAAACATTTAAGTCTGCGGGAAGAACAGATGTGAATCGAACAATGTCATTTCCGCCATCAAAATCAACAATACCAGTACCGTAAACAAGAGCATCAAACTGTGCGCCCGTAATAGTTAAATCATCATCGCCTGCCGAACCTGTTAAGAAACCGTTTTCTGCATTTGATACTGTTGGAACGCCTAAAGCTGTTACATCAACGGTTCCAGTAATGTCTACGCGGCTATTATCAGTCCCACCCCCTAAATTAATGGTCGTAAATGCTAATGCTTGTTGAATTGTGTAAGTAACGTCATCGTCGCCTGTACTTCCTACTAAGCTCTCAATGTCGGTTAATGTACCTGTTGTAAAATCAACTGTTGTTGCATTGGTTAAAAATAATTCATCAGAGTTTGCGCCACCATCAATACTCTCACCGATACCAAAATCGCCGTTTGCTAAATAAATATTATCAAATCCATCACCAGCATTAATTATATCAACACCAGTACCGCCATAGATTTCATCATCACCAAGACCACCTGCAATGGTGTCGTCATCCTCACCACCATAGAGTGCATCTATACCATCACCACCATCGATACTATCATCACCAGTGCCGCCATATACTATATCATTATCTGCGCCGCCCTGTAGGGCATCGGCACCGCCATAGCCAAATAAGATATCGTCGCCTGCACCGCCGTTTAGTGTATCAATAGCATTGTCTGAAATCATCAAACCAGCATCCCACTCAATCACGTAACCTAAATTTATAGTCGCGGGAGCATCATTCCAAAGACCACTAACAAGCATAGTAGTAGCATCTTCATTACCAAAATCATCCGGGTTACCTGCTGACCAACTTGTATAAGAATTGTTCGTGGCATTACCCGAACTATCACCTTGCCAAAACCTTTGTCCAGCCTCTACACCATCAACCCAACGCCAATCCCCTTCTATAGTAGAGTCTGAAGCGCCTAACCATGATTCAACGGTGATAGCATTTTGAATATAATCATTCTCTGCTTGGGATGTAACATTTGCCAGATGTCCAGCCACACCATTAATTATTGTCGCATTGGCATCTGCTCGAGCTCCAGCCCAGTTTTCAGCTGTAGTTTCAAACATATAAAATGAATTAGTCTTAGCAAAGAATTGCATTCCTGGGTTTGCCTTTAGGACGGTTACTACTTGTTGTGCTGTTAGTCCGTGACCATGGAGAATATCGTTGTCGCCGTCGCCGTTT
>JAMASZ010000071.1 GCA_023301585.1 Alphaproteobacteria bacterium
GCCGTTGAACACCTTAATGACTGGCTTAAAGAACATAACCTAGCGGGCATCTGCGGTGTCGATACACGCGCCCTTACACGCCACATCCGTGATAATGGTGCGCCTAACGCTGTAATCTGCCACAAAGCCGATGGAAAATTTGATTTAGAAGCATTGCAAAAACAAGCCGCCGATTGGTCAGGTCTTGAAGGTTTAGACTTAGCAAAAGAAGTTTCTTGTACTAAGTCATATGAATGGACACAGGCTGATTGGGATTTAAAAGAAGGTTATGCCGAGCAAACATCTCCAAGACGTCATGTTGTTGCCGTCGATTTTGGCGCAAAACAAAACATCCTGCGTTGTCTTGCCACAGCAGAATGCAAAGTCACTGTTGTTCCAGCAAACACAAACGCTTCTGACATTATGGCGCTTAACCCTGATGGTGTGTTTTTATCCAATGGTCCGGGCGATCCTGCTGCTACGGGTGAATATGCCGTTCCGATGATTAAAGAATTGGTTGATAAAGACTTACCTGTTTTTGGCATATGCCTAGGACATCAATTACTAGCATTAGCATTAGGCGGTGAAACCACAAAAATGCATATGGGACACCGTGGTGCTAATCATCCTGTAAAAGACCTAACGACTGGCAAAGTTGAAATCACTAGCCAAAACCACGGTTTCATGGTGGTTCCCGAGAGCTTACCAGATGATGTTGAAACCACACATATAAGTCTCTTTGATAAAACAAATGAGGGGATCAAACATAAAACAAAGCCAGCCTTTAGTGTACAATACCACCCAGAAGCATCCCCTGGTCCACAAGACAGTCACTACCTCTTTAACCGTTTCGTTGAAATGATAGATGAGGCGGCATAAAGAATGACCCAAGATTTGATTGAGGGGGCAGCAGAGTTTAAGCATTATCATTATGATGGTGATAATACGCTGATGTCAGAGCTATTTAAAGCAGGTCAAAATCCTAAATATTTTATTATTTCTTGTATTGATTCGCGCTGTAATCCAGGAACAATTTTTAGAGCATCGCCTGGCATCTTTCTCTCTCATAAAGCCATGGGTGCTATTGTGCGCCCCTATAAGCAAGGGACTGCACTCTCTGCTGCTTTACAGTTTGCACTTAGCTACAACAAGGTGGAAACTGTTATTGTCTTAGGTCATACGCAATGCGGTGCCATTAAAGCCTTAGCAGAAGAAATTGACGACCCTGAAATCTCTAGCTTTGTAAGCGTTGCACAAAACGCCCTAAATAAGGCAAAAGACTGTTGCACAGACCATGCCGAGGTTATTGCAAAGACAGAGGAAGAAACAATTTTGACCAGTATGGATAATTTGAAACACTACCCCTCAGTCGCGCAAGCGCTAAAGGATAAAACCATTAAGCTTAAATCATGGCAATTTGACATGGAAACAGGTTTCCTACGTGAGTACAGCGAAACCAACCAAAGCTTTGAAATACTCCCCGTTACCGTCAAAACAAAAGATGGACGGAAAATATAGTCACCCTAGCGTTTCTTACAGACCAACAAAAAACTTTGATATACTTAAATAAATAGGTAGACCGAAGATGATGTTGAACGGAAAAGTTACAGCCAGAGATAAAGTAATGGGTAATGATAAATTTACCTGTGGCATTGCAATCCTTAAAGCTGCAGGCACAGCTATATAAGAGGCACTGGCGCATAGCACAGCAAAGAGCATTACATTCCCCACTGAAAATCCAACCATACTCATTGTTAGAGCCCCTAGCGTTGCACCAATTAAGGGCATTATAATCCCAAAAGTAAATATTTTCAGATCAAGCTGAGCCTCGTTTTTATCACCAATTTTAGAGGCAGCGACCATCCCTATATCGACCATGAACAAGCACAAGACCCCTTTAAATATATCAACAAAAAATGGGCTAACGGCTTGCATTCCTGACTCACCGGATAACGCGCCAATTACAAATGACCCAACCAGCAAAACCACCGATCCATTCAAAAATACTTCTTTCCAAATCTCAGTGGTCATAGGAACCTTATTGCCCTCTTGAGCCTTTAAATTAGCTAAAATAAAGCAGGCAAATAATGCGGGTGTCTCCATGGCAGCCAACACAGCAACCATCCAACTATCATAGGTTATTTGTTGTGTTGTTAAGAAGTCTGTTGCTGTTACAAAAGTAACAATGCTAACCGATCCATAGTGAGCTGAAATAGCTGCTTTTTCGGACGGTCTAAGACCAGAGAGAAAACCCAAAATTGTATATGCAATGAAAGGGAGGAAGAAACTAAAAGCCATTCCTGCCGCTAAAGTAATGATGATGAAGTTGTCCAACTCATGCTGACCTAAGGCATATCCTCCCTTATAGCCAATCGCCATCATTAGATAAATAGCGATGAATTTACTCACATTCCCTGGTATTTCTAGGTCAGATTTCAACAACCTAGCACCAAACCCTAGGATAAAAAACAAAATCACAGGACTAAGTAAGTTACCCATCAATGAGTTTAAGACTGTATCAATCATAATAATTCCTTCTATATTTGGCTTCTTTTACCAGAACAAAAAAGAATTGTGAATGATTTAAAAAAAAATATCCTTTTTCCATTGAAATTCTGCGGAATATAGACTACTTAATCGTCTTCGGTACTAAAGAATTTTATAAAAAAGAAAAGCCGAAAACATGCCAAAACGCGAAGACATAAAATCCATTCTTATCATTGGTGCTGGTCCAATTATTATTGGACAAGCTTGTGAATTTGATTACTCGGGAACACAAGCCTGTAAAGCCCTTAAGGAAGAAGGCTACCGTGTCATATTGGTTAACTCTAACCCAGCCACCATCATGACTGACCCTAGTATGGCAGATGCAACTTATGTCGAACCAATTACACCCGCGGTTGTTGCAAAGATATTAGAAAAAGAAAAACCCGACGCTGTACTACCTACAATGGGTGGGCAGACAGCACTTAACTGTGCTTTGGCGCTCGACGCAGACGGTACACTTGAGCGTTTAGGGATTGAGTTAATTGGCGCAAATAAAGAAGCCATCGAAAAAGCTGAAGACCGCGATTTATTCAAGAAATGTATGGACGAAATTGGACTTGAATCTGCTCGTTCATTCTTGGCGCATAATAAAGAAGAAGCAAAAGTTGCTTTAGAAAATATTGGTCTACCTGCAATCATTCGCCCTGCGTTTACTATGGGTGGTACCGGTGGTGGTATTGCTTATAACAAAGAGCAATACGAACAGATCACCAATGAAGGAATAGATGCTTCCCCTATTAACCAAATTCTTGTTGAAGAATCTCTTCTTGGTTGGAAAGAATATGAAATGGAAGTTGTCCGCGACAAAAACGACAACTGCATCATTATTTGTTCCATCGAAAACATCGACCCTATGGGGGTTCACACCGGCGACTCCATTACTGTTGCGCCAGCAATGACGCTAACGGATAAAGAATATCAAATCATGCGTAACGCTTCTATAAAAGTATTGCGTGCTATTGGTGTTGAAACTGGTGGCTCAAACGTTCAGTTTGCCGTCCACCCTGAAACAGGGCGTTTAATTGTCATTGAAATGAACCCACGCGTATCACGTTCTTCTGCGTTGGCATCAAAAGCAACAGGTTTCCCAATTGCAAAAGTCGCTGCAAAATTAGCGGTAGGTTACACTCTTGATGAATTAGACAACGACATTACAAATGGTCGTACACCAGCTTCGTTTGAGCCAACAATTGATTATGTGGTTACAAAAATTCCACGCTTTAACTTTGAAAAATTCAAAGGCACAAATAAGAACTTAACAACGGCAATGAAATCCGTTGGAGAGGTTATGTCCTTTGGACGCTCAATGGAGGAGTCCTTACAAAAAGCATTATGCTCTATGGAAGAAGACTTAACCGGGTTTGATAATACCATTATCGGAACCGAAGGAAATGAACCTGACAAAGATCAACTTCGGGCGGCAATCTCTAACCCTACGCCACGCCGTATGCTCTATGTTGCACAAGCAATGCGTCACGGTATGGAATTGGAAGAAATTTACCAAGCCTGTAAAATTGACCGCTGGTTCTTGGAGTGCATACAAAATATTATTAATGCTGAACA
>JAMASZ010000072.1 GCA_023301585.1 Alphaproteobacteria bacterium
TCATAAAGAACACAGCTTCTTTACCCGTGACGATTTCAGGCGTGTCTTCAAAAACTTTGGCACGCGCATACTATATTCTGCGCCTCATTGGGATGACCAGTTAACTAAAATGCGTTTTGATAAGTCCATCCGTCTATTTAATGAAGACGGAAGCCCAATGGAGACACCAGAAAGCAGCTTTATCTTAGTGGCTCAAAAAATCAAAGATATGCAATCAATAATTCTGCAAGAACGTAAGCCTATCCACGACAGTCCACCTTCCATTAATTTAACAACGATGCGTAACAACATTGATGGGACCCTAATCGAAGTTGCCTCACGCGATATGCACCTTGCCGAAATTCTACCTTACAGAATTTCTAAGGATGGGCGTCTTCATGTCTTTGTCCACACCGACACCGCACGCCCTCTAATGAATTCAATTCCTCGCAACGGAAACTCGCTCGACGGCAAGGAATGGTCTGGACACATGATAGAAGCTTTTGCTTTATCTGATGCAACCTATAAAGAATTAGACAAAAAGAACATTCGCGGCACTCTTAATTTCACCCAAGAACATATCGGGTTAAAAACAAAAGTCGGCGCCCTCTTCCATGACGGTCCGGGGTTCTACCCAGCCCCAGATTGTATTGATGAACATATCAATACGCATTATATCGAAGTTAAAAAACCAAAAGGTCCCATCTCCCCGCAATCGGTTGCAGCTGACATTGATGGCTTTTCATCACGCGGAACAATTGAAGAAATTGACGCGCAAAAAATCCTGAATGCTATTGGTGTTGGATTTATTCCGACCAGCCGTTTAGAAATACAAATCTTAGCCCTCTTCGAAAAGCTAGGCGTTGATTACCAAGCATGGTCAGAATGCCCTTTAATATTGGAAACGCATGAGCCTGAAAAGGTAACTTCGCTTCAAGAAATCATCGCAAAACTTGCCGCCAGCGATACCCGCCTTGAACCAACCAAAGCAAGTGCAGGACAATTAAAATCAATCAAATCTATTTTCGTTGATGAAGGTAGAAGCAAAGGCGGTGTCCGCGGACTTGCCTCCCGTGATATGGATTTCGTCACAAACGAAGAAAACACCATTAACACCGCTATCGTGCTTCCCCTTTGTAAAAAAATCAACGGAGAGGTTATGGCGGGTATTGTTGAACAATACCTCCCTGCCCCGCAGCGTTATAAGGGCAATGGCTACATGGTTAGTTGCCCAAGCATTCCCCTACCATCTGACATTACAAATTTTGAACAAGCAAAAATGCACATCGCTGAAAAATTTGAAGTACCCATCGAAAATGTCGCGCGTATGGGCGAAGGATATTTTTCTCATATCGGCTTAACACCACAACGCATCTACCCATTTGCCATCAGTCAAACTGGTGCCTCTGGCTGGCGTAAAGTTGGGCGTGGACATGGTATGACCTCATATACACCGCTCTACAACCTGAACCGATTATTATATTTAGATAATTATTACAGCTTCATAAAGGTTGTAGCCATGGCGTACCAAGCATCTATTGGCTTGGACAGTGACTTGAGCGCCAATGTTTCTTTCTCTGAAAAACACGCAGAGCGTAAAAGCAGTTTTGTTGGAATGAGCGATACATATTCAACACCGCAACCTGTCTATAACAGCACCGCTGATACTGCTGAAGGCTCTAGCGTTAGCAGGAAATACTCTTAAATCATGAGCGCAGAAAAATCTGATATATTCATCTTTGACAGAAATCGTATTCGTTTTCAAAGAAACAAAAGCGTTCATAAACTTCCTGAACATGGATTTCTTGTTGATTGGAGCATGGAACAAATTAATGACCGCCTGCTTGATGTTAAAAAGACATTCCCAACTGCCCTCCAAATTGGTCTCCGTAGTGATATACAGTTACCTGAAAGCAAGAAGGTTGAGCATTTATACAAAACGGATATGGCGGAAAAGCTTTTTAATTCACCACAATATAAAGGCTACATTCAATCCGACGAAGAATTAATGCCCTTCGCAAAAAACAGTTTCGACCTTATCTTTTCCCCCTTAAACCTTCACACCACAAATGATTTACCGGGTACACTTTCTCAAATTAAAGACTGCCTAAAACCTGACGGAATGTTCATTGCTACAATGTTGGGTGGAGAAACTTTGTACGAACTTAGAAAAGTAATGAGTGCGGTCGAAGAAGAAGTTCTAGGAGGTTTAAGCCCACGCGTTGCTCCATTCGCCGACTTACAACAAATGGGCTCTCTTATGCAGCGCGCTAATTTCACGCTCCCTGTTATCGACTCCGAAAAAGTTGTTGTCACTTACGACCACCCAATAAAGTTAATGTATGACTTACGTTACATGGGTGAAAACAACAGTTTATTTGAACGCCACAAGAAATTCTCAGGAAAAAAATTCATTCAACGCGTTTGTGAAAAATATTTCGAAGAGTTCTCAAACGAAGATAACGAAATCCAAGCAACCTTTGAAGTCATTTTCTTAATTGGCTGGAAAGACCATGAAAGCCAACAAAAACCGCTTAAACCTGGAAGCGCAAAAATAAGATTGGCTGACGCGCTCAAAACCAAAGAAGAAAAACTCTAGATGCTAGATGTAACTCTCATTCCAATTTTAGAAGACAACTACACTTACCTTATACAATCAGAAGGCAAGGTAGGCATCATCGATCCGGGTGAAGCTGACCCTATCATTAAGAAATTAGAAGAACTAAATTTAACCTTAGATTATATTTTTAACACCCACCACCATTACGACCATATAGATGGTAACGCGGTGTTAAAAAATAAATACAACGCTCAAATAATAGCCCCAGCCAGCGAGCAAAAACGCATTTCCAACATCGACATAGCCGTCAATGAAACATCAGAAATTATGTTTGGTAATGAGGCTGTAAAAGTCATTGAAACAGCGGGACACACAACTGGACACATTTGTTTCTACTTCCCTGACAGCAATGTGCTTTTTGCTGGTGACACTTTATTTTCAATGGGTTGTGGTCGCCTATTCGAAGGCACACCAGAAGATATGTTTAACAGCATTCAAAAAATCAAAGCGCTACCGCTTCAAACCAAAATATATTGCGGTCACGAATACACACTCACTAACGGAAATTTTTGTCTATCTGTTGATGGCGATAACCAAGACTTAAAAGCACGAATGAAAGATGCGCAGAATTTAAGAGCGCAAGACAAACCGACAATTCCAACCACAATAGAATTGGAACTAAAAACAAACATCTTCATGCGCGCCGAAACCGTTGAAGATTTCGCACACTATAGAAGTTTAAGAGATAATTTCTAATCTGATTTAGATTTATTACGCTGTGCTGGACGGCGAGTTTTTGGACGACGCGCGCCCCCACTGCTTTTACCATTTGCACTTTTTACCTTCTCAGGGTCTGTATTCCCATTATCAGGTAGAATAGATTCAACATTCGCAGCACCCTTTTCAGAAGAGCGATGTGGCGGAATTGGCAATGGCTTATTGGTTACTTTTTTACGCTCTTTAATCGCAATTTCGATTTCCAAACGTGATGTAACTTTACGAAGGTCATGGATAGCTTCTTGAAGCGCTTCACGCTCCTCAGAACCACTGCTATCAGTATTCCACTTTTCATAGCGCTCTAAACACGCTTCAGTGCTTTCTTTAAGTCTAGCTTCGATATCTTCCATTTTACCCTCTAAATTTTTAATTCTTAACGACAATAACACCCCACCATAAATTTCGCAAAGCTATTCGAAAAGCTGAATTTATGTTTTAAAAAATGATGATGCGGCGTCCATATGAGCATTTTTGCGCCCTATCTCTTGCTTCACGCGTTCAATTTCTTCTGTCATTTCTTGAATGTAATTGTTTAGCTCATCAATCGACATAGGCTCTAAGCCTTTGAGTTTAGGTGTTTTTTTCTGTGTTTCTAACTCTTCATCAAACATAGCATTGATCCCATTCCTATTAAGAAGTTCAAAATAACTTATTTATAGCCATTAGAAAAGATTGCAAAATAATAAAAATTTGTTATATTCCCTACATTCCCTGACATTAAGTCGTCTAAATTGTTGATCCATGGGAATGGGTCAGCTCCTAAAGCTATGCCTTAAGAGCAATAACAGAATTATATATAAGGATTTAAAAGATGAGTAAGCCTCAAGAAGCCCCGACACTTTTAATGCCAAAAGCATCTGCTATTTGGCTTGTTGAAAATACTACACTGACATTTGGTCAAATTGCTGAATTTACAGGTCTTCACAAAATTGAAGTACAAGCATTGGCTGATGAAGATGTTGGTTACGGTATCGTTGGTCGTGATCCAGTGAAGGCTGGCGAAACAACTCAGGAAGAACTTGATAAAGCAATTGCTGATGACTTCTACATTATGAAGCTATCAAGCAATGACCTACCAAGCGTTAAAACACGCGCGAAAGGTCCTCGCTACACACCAGTATCTAAACGTGGCGATAAGCCAGATGCAATTTCATGGATTTTGAAAAATCACCCAGAAATTACAGATGC
>JAMASZ010000073.1 GCA_023301585.1 Alphaproteobacteria bacterium
GGTAAGCGTTACTACCAAGGATGTGAGTATGTTGATGTAACTGAAACATTGGCGATTGAACGCGCAAAAGAAATCTTCGGTTGCGAATACGTTAATGTTCAACCACATTCTGGCGCGCAAGCTAACCAAGGTGTGTTCCAAGCATTACTAAAGCCGGGCGACACTTTCTTGGGTATGTCTTTGGCTTCTGGTGGTCACTTAACACATGGTGCGAAGCCTAACCAATCTGGTAAATGGTTTAATGCTATTCAATACGGCGTAAAAGAATCAGATGGCCTTATTGATTATGATGAAGTTGAAAAACTAGCGTTAGAATATAAACCAAAATTAATCGTGGCTGGTGCTTCGGCTTATCCACGCGTTATCGACTGGAAACGTTTCCGTGAAATCGCTGATAAGGTTGACGCGTATCTATTCGTTGATATGGCACATTACGCGGGTCTTGTGGCTGGTGGGTCTTATCCATCACCGCTACCGCACGCACATGTTGTAACAACAACAACACATAAAACTCTTCGTGGCCCACGCGGTGGAATGATTTTGAGTAACGACCCAGATATGGGTAAGAAGTTCAACTCAGCTATCTTCCCTGGTCTACAAGGTGGTCCATTACAACACGTGATTGCGGCAAAAGCTGTAGCCTTCGGTGAAGTTTCAAAGCCAGCCTTCAAAGAATACGCTCAAGCAATCATCGATAACGCAAAAACATTGGCGTCTACATTGATTGAAGGCGGTCTTGATATCGTATCTGGCGGAACAGACTCTCACATCGTGTTGGTTGATTTGCGCCCTAAAGGTATCACAGGCGACATCGCTGACTTGGCGTTGGAACATGCAGGGATTACTTGTAATAAAAATGCTGTTCCTTTCGACCCAGCTCCACCAATGGTAACGTCAGGTATCCGTTTGGGAACACCTGCTGGTACAACGCGTGGTTTTGGTTCTGCTGAATGGGCACAAATCGGTACAATGATTTTAGAGGTGCTTGATGGTGTTGCGGCAAACGGCGCAGAAGGAAATACAGAAGTTGAGAAAACAGTAAAAGCAAAAGTAAAAGCTTTATGCGACCGTTTCCCAATCTACGAAGAAGCTTCTAACCTTTAATAAGCTTAGCTAATAAGAAAGAGAGCGAATGCGCTGTCCATTTTGTAGTAGTGATGAAACACAAGTAAAGGACTCCCGTCCGACAGATGATAGCTCGTCTATCCGTCGTCGTCGCGGGTGTTCGTCTTGTGGTGGTCGCTTTACAACGTTCGAGCGTATTCAACTTCGTGACATGGTGGTGATTAAATCCGGTGAGCGTCGCCAACCATTCTCACGTGATAAAATTATCCGTTCCATGCAGGTAGCACTTCGTAAGCGTCCTGTTGAGATGGATGTGATTGAGAAGGCGGCAAACGGTATTGTCCGCCAACTTGAAAGCGAGGGCGAACAAGAATTTGAAGCAGCCCATATTGGTGACTTAGTCATGAAAGCGCTCATGAACTTAGATATCGTTGGCTACATTCGTTATACGTCCGTCTATAAAGACTTCCGTAATCCTGATGACTTCAATGCCTTCTTGGAAGAGGTGCGCGCCGTTCAAGAAAGCCAACAAGCCAAGCAATCTGTTGCGGCAGAATAGCTTGCTTATCTACCTCAGGCGCGTAAACGCGCTATGGTTTTCGTTAATCTCTGCTCTGTAATGGTAATTTACTTAAAAGCATTATTGTGTCACAAAACATTATGAATGATATCTGGCATATGCGGTCTGCGTTGAATTTGGCGCGTACTGGGTTGGGGCGTACTGCACCTAATCCAACAGTTGGCTGTGTTGTAGTCGGTAGCGCTGGCTACATCGTTGGACGCGCCAGAACCGCTGATGGCGGAAGACCGCACGCGGAAACTGTTGTGCTGGAACAAGCTGGTGATAATGCCAAGGGTGCGACTGCTTATGTAACTTTAGAGCCTTGTTCGCATCAAGGTAAAACAGGACCTTGCGCTCAAGCGCTTATTGATTCTGGCGTTAAGCGCGTTGTAATTGCAATCACAGACCCTGACATCCGCGTAGCAGGGCAAGGTATTAAAATGCTGGAAGGCGCTGGTATAGAAGTGATTACAGATGTCCTCAAGGGCGAAGCCTATGCACTTAACGAAGGCTACTTTTTAGCCCGTACTCAAAACCGTCCTTTGGTTACTTTAAAAACTGCGACATCACTGGATTCAAAAATTGCTACCGCGTCAGGCGAGTCTAAATGGATAACAGGCGAGGGTGCACGATACGCTGGACATATCGAACGCGCTCAACATGATGCTATTATTGTTGGTGTAAATACGGCGCTGGCAGATAACCCGTCACTTTTACCGCGTGTCAACGGAACGCATTATAAAGGCATAAGGATTGTATTCGACACTAATCTGCGTCTTGCTGGTTCAGATTGGTTCTTTAACGACATTGAAACAAATCCTGTTTGGTTACTAACCGCGCTGGCTGAAGCCGATGAAAAAGCGAAAACTCTAACGGCTAAGGGCGTAAAAATTATCAGCTTACCTAAAAAAGGTGAGTGTGTTGATATAGTAAAAGCGCTGGAATATATGGCGTCACAAGGATTAACCCGAGTAATGGTAGAAGGGGGCGCAACCTTGGTAAGTTCCTTTATTAAAGAAAATTTCTGGGACAGATTGCTATGGTTCCGAAATGATAGCGTGCTTGGCGCAGAGGGGCATGACGCGATTTCAACCTTAGGGATTGATAAATTAGAAAACCGTATTAAATTACAAAAATCACAAACAATCGAATTGGGCGAAGATAGGCTAGATGTTTACAGGAATAATCACAGATAAAGGCGTTGTAGCTTCTATTGTCAAAAATGACGGTGGAGATTTACGCTTAGGTATCAAAACCGCGTTTGATTTATCAACCGTTGATATAGGCGCATCCATCGCTTGTTCAGGCTGTTGCTTAACCGTCGTTGAAAAGCAAGATGATATCTTCTTCGTTGATGTTTCTGCCGAGAGCATTTCAAAAACTACGATTGGTGATTGGGTTGAGGGTAGCATCGTTAATTTGGAACGTGCCCTAAAAATGGGTGACGAGCTTGGCGGTCATATCGTCTCTGGTCATGTTGACGGATTAGCATCGCTGGAAAGCGTTGTCGTAGAAGGGGAGTCATGGCGTTTAGTGTTTGCAGTAAAACCTGATTTAGCCGCTTTCTTAGCCCCTAAAGGGTCAGTAACCCTCAACGGCGTGTCATTGACTGTCAACGAAGTGTCGGATTTAGACGGCAAAACAACTTTTGGTATTAATGTTATTCCCCACACTTGGGAGCAAACAAACATCGGCGCGTTAAAGGCTGGCGACAACGTCCACATCGAAATAGACATGCTTGCCCGCTACGTAGCAAGACTTTCGGACATTAATAACGCTTGATAAGCGCTCACAGTTTTCTTATATTGAGAATAGTTCTCAGGGCAGGGTGAAAATCCCTACCGGCGGTATATGGTGTTAGATCCATGAGCCCGCGAGCGCTTCACATGTGTGAAGGTCAAGCAGATCTGGTGCCGTCTTCGTGTTTACAGGTATGACGTCTTTATAAGCCAGAGCCGACGGTCATAGTCCGGATGAAAGAGAGCGCTTATTAATCAATGCCATACGTGCAAACGAGGTGGCATTGCTCTTTGTTATGGAGGGCCGCGTAGCGTGTTTACACGCCTGAGCGTTTTTTTAATAAGCTATGCCCTGATTTTTGGTGATTATTTTTTAGAAAGGAAAAATACCATGAATCAGACTTTACTACCCAATGCGCAAAAAATTGCGTTTATCCAAGCTAACTGGCATGCAGATATTGTCGGTGAAGCACGAAAATCATTCATTAAAAATGTAGCCCCTGCTGGTATCACGGAGAAGGATATCGAAATTATCGATGTTCCTGGTTCGTTAGAGATTCCGTTAATGGCGAAACGTTTGGCTGAAACTGGCGAATACGCGATTATCGTCGCGTCTGGTTTCATCATTAATGGTGGTATCTATCATCATGAGTACGTCAATCACGCTGTCCTTGATGGCATGATGCGTGTTCAGCTTGATACGAATGTACCAATTCTTTCAGTCGTGTTAACACCGCATCATTTCCACGGTTCTGATGAACATCATAAGTTCTTTTTCGACCATTTTGAGAAAAAAGGGGCAGAAGCAGCGCATGCATGCATTAAAACACTTGAAAACATGAGCCGTTTCACTGTATTGGATAAGGCTGCTTAGTTTAAAGCTTATCTAATCGAAAGACTGTTATGAGCGCATCAAGTGCAAAACCGACTAATAAGGGTTCGAAAATAGCCCGCAACAGTGCCGCCAGACTTCTGGCGGTGCAAGCTGTCTACCAGATGTTCAAAAATGATCAGTCTGCTGACACTGTCGTTACTGAGTTTATCGAACACAGAACAGGTCATGACATAGATGGTGACGAATTTGTGCAACCAGAGGTTGAATTGTTTAAGAATATCGTCACAGGCGTTGCGGAGAATCAAGAACAGCTAGAAACCCTAGTGATGGCGAATCGTGGCGAAAAAGCTCAAGAAAGCTTAATTAAGACCGAAGCCTTGCTTCAATCTATCTTTTTATGCGGCTCATTTGAGTTGATGGCACACCAAAGCGTTGATTTTCCTATCATAATTTCAGATTATCTGCATGTAACCCATGCGTTTTACGAGGAGGGCGAAGCCAAGCTGGTCAATGCTTTGCTCGATTCAGTCCGAAAAGTAACCCGAGAGTAGTATTCTTTCTGCTCCATACCCTCGTATTTTAAAGAAAATATTAACCTTTTCCGCGTATTCTTAATAATGTGTCTGATTGTCTATTAGGGGTTTTAGGTAGGGTGCACTTAACGGGGAAGGGTTCTCACGAACATGATGAAAATATTATTAATGGCAGTATTACTACTAGGCGGAAGCGCAGGTGGTAGTTACCTATTTTTCAAACAGAGCGCCGTCGCATCGGCTGGCGCCGTTGATGAGGTTGCCAAAGCAAAGAAATACGACAAGGAAAAATCTGCAAAAGATGAAACCAAAAGTTTGAAATTTGTAGAGCTAGATCCTTTAGTTCTTCCAATTATCGATTCGTCTGGCGTTACACAAGTTATTACATTGGTTGTGGCTATTGAAGTTACCTCTGATACGGCTGCGACAGCAGTAAGGAATTTATCACCGCGTCTTAAGGACGCATTTATTCAAGATATGTACGGCGTATTAAACCGAAAAGCTGCC
>JAMASZ010000074.1 GCA_023301585.1 Alphaproteobacteria bacterium
GCTGTGGTGCAGAAAAAGTAAATATCCATGTTGCGGGTATTGATAAAGTTGCTGATGGCTTTGATAGTGAAAGCGCTTCTGCTCATTTGGCATTTGGGATTAATTTAAAGTCATATGACTTTGATAAGTACAAGGCGAAAAAGGAAAATGATGCGGGCGTATCCCTTAGTGACGTTAATGTTGTAGCTGATGCTTTTGCGACGGCTCAAAGCGTTTATAATGAATTGGAAGCTGTTGCGGACGGCGTGTTCTTAGCGCGTGACTTGGTTAATGAGCCACCGAATACATTGCACCCAGAAAGCTACGCAGAAAAAATTAAAGAAGAACTGAAGCCACTTGGTGTTGAAATTGAAATTTTAGACGAAAAGAAAATGGCGAAGTTGGGCTTTCACGCTTTATTGGCTGTGGGGCAAGGTTCTATTCGTGAATCCCGTGCGGTTATTATGCGCTGGAATGGTGCTGGAAAGACCAAAAAAGGTGAACAACCACCAATCGCTCTTGTTGGTAAAGGCGTGACCTTTGATACGGGAGGGATTTCATTGAAGCCCGGTGCTGAAATGGACCTCATGAAGATGGATATGGGGGGCTCTGCTGCTGTTGTAGGTACAATGAAGGCTATCGCAAAACGTAAGGCTAAAGCTAATGTGATTGGTATTGTGGGTTTGGTTGAGAATATGCCGTCAGACCGCGCTTACCGTCCGGGGGATATCATTTCGTCTTATGCGGGTAAAACCATTGAGGTTTTAAACACAGATGCAGAAGGTCGTTTGGTATTGGCTGATGCGATTGCTTATATTCAAGATACTTATAATCCAAAAGTTGTTATCGACTTAGCCACTTTGACTGGTGCTATTATGGTGGCACTTGGCTTTGAATATTGTGGTGTGTTTGCCAATGATGACAAATTATGGGGCGCATTAGAAACGGCTAGCCAGAAGACTGGTGAAAAAATGTGGCGTATGCCGCTTGATGCTGCTTATCGCAAAGAAGTTGAAAGTGAAATTGCTGATCTAAGAAACTTGGGTAACCTTGGTCGCTACGGCGGTGCATGTTCGGCGGCCGCTTTCCTTGAGCATTTTGTCAAAGACGGCACGACGTGGGCGCATATTGATATTGCGGGAACAGCTTGGTGGAAGAGCGATAAAGCAACGACACCTAAGGGTGGAACGGGTTTCCCGGTGCGCGCGTTGAATAGCTACATAGCGGATAATTTCGAAAAGTAATGACCGAAGTTCGTTTCTATCACTTACAAAAACAAACCTTAGACGACGCTTTACCGATGATATTAGAGAAGGCAAGGCAAGCTGAGTTTAAGGTTGTCGTGCAGTTGTCTGATAAGGGCGAAGTCGACCGTATGAATAAACATCTTTGGTCTTATAAGCCTGACAGTTTCTTAACACATGGCAGTTACAAAGAGGGCTTCGAAGCAGAACAACCGATTTGGTTGACGGCAAGTGACGAAAATCTAAATAATGCTAATGCGCTAATTTTGACTCAAGGCGTTGTGCGCGAAGATATAAGCTCTTATGATTTGTGCTGTGAAATGTTAGACGGACGCAACAGCGATGCAGTTGCTCAAGCAAGAGCGCGTTGGAAAGTATACAAAGAGACTGGTTACGAAGTTACATATTGGTATCAAGATGATGCAGGTAAATGGGATAAGAAAGCCTAAGGGCTTCTTATTTAGTGTCCCGCACCTTCTACAGCGTCTTTGACGGTTTTCGTAGCGCCTTCTATAGCTTTTTTCTGCTGCACTGCTTTATCTTTCATTTGAAGTTTCTTTTCTTTCAAATCACCTTCTAGCTTTTTAATCTCAGCATTGTCTTTTGCGTCAGAAACACCTTCTTTAACGGTATCAATGGCATCTTCCAGCTGTTCTTGTTCAGCGTCTGGTAAAGCTAGTTCTGCTTGTTCTGCCGCTATTTCCAACGCACCTGGCGCTGGTTTAGGAGAAGCAGCCAATGTTGCTAGCCATGCAACCATCGCTGCACGGTCTTCAGGTTTTTTGATACCGATGTAATTCATCTTTGTACCTTTGGCGTATTTCTTAGGCTTCCAAAGGAATTTGTTTAATTCAGCATAAGTCCAGACATCACCACCTTGTGAATTTAGAACGCCAGAGTATGAAAATCCAGAAACATCTTGTTTCTTACGGTTTACGATGTTCCAGATATTTGGACCAACGCCGTTAGCGCCGCCTTTATCGAAGGAGTGACAGGCTGCACAAGCTTTTGATAGTTTTTGACCGCGTGCAATATCTGCTGTGGCAATCATGGCTAGGATAGGTTCTGCCAATTTCTCTTTCTTGGCGCCACCGCCAGCAACTTCTACGCCTTCAATTTTGAAAGCGTTTTCTTTTAAATCTTTAGGGTGTACTAATTTCTCAGCTAAAAACCCGCCGAACATAGCAATAATCCCTGCAATCAAGATTGCAGCAAATATCTTATTAAATTCCATTCCACCCATAATTTACGTTCCTATTTTTAACTAAAATAATAAAATTTATCTTATCGACAATAATGCCTTATTAGGGTTTAATTTCACACGATGAAAAAATCAAGAGGTAAATCATGGCAAAAACAATTGCTTTCCAAGGATTCTTAGGCGCTTACTCCGATATGGCATGCCGTGAGGTCTTTCCTGACGCGCAAACTATACCTTGTGAAACCTTTGATGAGGCTTTTAAAACCTTGATGGATGGTGAGGCAGATTTAGCAATGATTCCTGTTGATAATACACTCGCAGGTCGCGTAGCAGATGTTCATCGTCTTATTCCAGAAACGGGCGTTCACATTATTGGAGAGCATTTTCAACCTATTCGTCATGCTTTATTAGGGGTTAAAGGGAGTAATATAGAGGGTTTAAAAACTGTTCACAGCCATATTCATGCGCTTCCTCAATGTAGAAAAATTATTAAAGAGCTAGAGTTGAAATCCGAAGTACACGCAGATACGGCTGGGGCGGCACAAGAAATAGCAAAACGTAATGATTCAGCCCAAGCGGCAATTGCCTCAGAATTATCGGCTGAGATTTATGAGTTAGATATATTAAAAGGCGAGGTGCAAGATGAAGATCACAATACGACACGTTTCTTAATCCTGTCGCGCGAGGTCATTATTCCCAAACTTGATAAGGAAAAAACCTATGTAACTAGCTTTATCTTTGAGGTGCGTAACATTCCAGCTGCCCTTTATAAGGGGTTAGGTGGTTTCGCGACAAATGGTGTGAATATGGTGAAATTAGAGTCTTATGTAGATGAAAACTTCCAAGCAGCGCAATTTTATGCTGATGTTATTGGGCACCCAGAGCAAAGGCAGCTTCAATTAGCGATGGAAGAATTAGGGTTCTATGCCAAGGATGTTAATTTGCTGGGTACCTACGAAGCCCACAGTTTTAGAAAGATATAAATATTAGCGTTTGTGTTATCAAAATACCTTATGCTAATATTTTGACAGTTTTGATATTTACTAAATTTAAAAGGATATGATTAATGCCTAGCCACGCTGAACTTGCTGCAAAACTACTTAGAGATGCGGCTTCTTTTTTTCAAACAATCGCAGAGCAGAATCCGCCTTTAAAAGAGCAAATGGACGAAAACGCAGATGTTTTTGTACAAGTAGCTGATTTAGTTGAAAAAAATCCGACTGGTCAAATTGAGGACTGATTCTGAAGTCTTAATTTCTCTGACCTAGAGACACTCCAATATATTATGTAACGTTCCCTTGTGTTTTCCCATAGCACAGGATAGAATTATGTTATCGATTTTCATCTTTTGGCGATTCCTTCGCTAACCCCTCTATTTCTTTTAAAACCTTACTTGATAAAGCAGTCATGGCGCGTAAATATAAAATAAAAACTAAGAATCGTTCTTTCCTAGGGCGTATTATTCCAGATTCACTACAGGCATTTTTTGCTCGTCGAATTGTTGATTCTGTAGGTGCTGTTTTTGCGTTAACAGGGTTTATCGTGATTGTAGCTATTGCGAGCTATAGCTCCGCAGATCCATCATTAAACAGTGCCGGTGGTACAGATGGTTCAGTAAATAACTTATTAGGTCGTTTTGGCGCCAATACATCAGACTTATTGTTACAGACATTAGGCTTGGCGGGGATTGTAATGGCATTGGGGTTTTTAGTTTGGGGCGTTAGCATTTTAAAACGTCGTCCACTCCGTATGTTTTGGAGCCGTATCATTGCATTAATCATCGCTGTCGTTTTCGGCGCTGTTTTATTTGCGCGCTTATCGGCAGGGGATTGGTTGGTACAACCATATCTTGGCGGTAGCATTGGGCAAATTATTTTCCAAAGCATTTCAGATAAAATTCATTTTAT
>JAMASZ010000075.1 GCA_023301585.1 Alphaproteobacteria bacterium
CATTGGACTATTGAAGCCTGTCCCTCCTCTCAATTCGAAAACCATATACGTGCCGTCTGTGGACTACCACTTGGGTCAACTGAACCACATCACAGTGCAGAGATGGTCAATTTAATTGGTGACCAAGTCAATGACATCCCAAAATATCTTGAAATGCCTAACGCATACCCACATCTGTACGGTAAGACAGAAGCACGCGCGGGTCGTAAAATGGGTCACGTTACAATCCTTAAAGACAAAGTTTAATTTTCATATTGACTAAAAGAGTGGCGTCAACTACAAAACCTTATGAAAAGAGACGGCAATTTCAAATTTTATAACCATGTAGGTAATGCCTCTGGCTATGATGACCTTACAGTCAAATGGTCTGACGACCTGCATGCCAATCAGGATGAGCGCCCTGTTGGTGAACAAGTCGTTACGGCTGAAGATATAGGCTATAAAACAAGTATACAGGCTTTAACGCTTATGTACGTTGTATTTCATCGCCACGCAGACTTGCCTAACAAGCGCGTTTTAGATGTTTGTATGGGCAGTGGCGCAAGTAGTCGCCCTTTCCTGCATAACGGCTTCGATGTTCATGGTGTTGATGGTTCCAAAAGCCTTTTGAAAAAATGCTACACAAGACCTCAGTTACTAGCATCGAATAGAATGTTTAACCGTAAGAAGCTTAAACAAAAAGATTTGTCCGATGGGACGCTTCCTTATCCTGACAATCATTTTGCTGTAACTTATTCAGTTAGAGGGCTGATGTATCTACGGGAAAATGTTAAAACTGTGCAGGAAATGTTGAGGGTTACTCACCCTGAAGGCACCGTCTTAATTGACCTGCCTTTACATGATGGGCAAACACCTGAAACGATCGCAACAAAGCTACCGAAAGTTGCGCCAGAATTGACTTTCTATATACCTCAAAAAGCTGCCTTCATGGAAATGTTTAATGATAATAACGTTACCTTTGCCGGTTTGCCTGATGCAAAAGAAGATGCGACAGAAATCAAAACGCCTGATGGTCAATATGTTCGTGTAACAGACCATCTTTTATGCCTTACAAAATAACACTTCCCACTAGACTCCTATAACCATAGGTGTATTTTACTCTTAGATTTCAATTTATGATTTAAGGGTAATTTTATGACTAAAACACGTATCGAAACAGACTCCATTGGTGAGGTAGAAGTTCCAGAAGACGCTTATTACGGCGCTCAAACACAGCGGAGCTTGCTTAACTTTGATATTGGTACGGAGAAAATGCCCGCCTCCCTTATTCGTGCGCTAGGTATTCAAAAGAAAGCAGCAGCTCTTAGTAATATGGCGTTAGAGGCCATGGATAAAAAGATCGGTGAGCCAATTGTTGATGCGGCTGATAACATCATCGACGGCACACTTGCTGGTCAATTTCCCCTCGCCGTATGGCAGACTGGTTCTGGTACACAAAGCAACATGAATGCAAACGAAGTAATTGCGGGCTTTGCCAATGAGAAGCTAACAGGAACTCGTGGCGGTAAAGACCCTATTCACCCGAATGATCACGTTAATATGGGGCAATCATCGAATGATACCTTCCCAACAGTCATGCATATTTCAGCGGCTGAACAAGTTCATAGTGAATTAATCCCTGCACTCGAGGAACTTCACGAAGCCTTAGAAAATAAAACTGACGCTTTTAGCGACATTGTTAAAAATGGGCGAACTCACTTGCAAGACGCTACACCACTTACGCTAGGTCAAGAATTCTCAGGCTACGCGAAACAAATTGAATATGGCATCGCCCGTATTGTTGCAACCCTGCCCCGCCTAATGCAATTAGCGCAAGGTGGAACAGCGGTTGGTACGGGCATTAACTGCCTTAAAGGCTTTGATGTTGAATTTGCTAAGCACGTATCACAAATTACAGGATTAGAGTTTGAAACAGCTGAGAACAAGTTCGAAGCGCTCGCTGCCCATGACGTGATGGTTGAGTTATCAGGCGCGTTAAGCGTGATTGCAACGTCATTGATGAAGATTGCTAATGATATCCGCTTGCTAGGATCTGGTCCACGTTCTGGGATTGGTGAGATTATCTTACCAGCTAATGAGCCAGGCTCCTCGATTATGCCAGGAAAGGTAAATCCAACGCAGTGTGAGGCGCTGACGATGGTTTGTACTCAAGTAATGGGAAATCATACGACTGTGACAGTTGCCGGCTCTCAGGGGCATTTTGAGCTGAATGTGTTTAAACCCGTGATGATTTACAATGTTCTACAATCTATTGAGTTAATCGCCGATGCGTCACGCAGCTTTACCAAGAACTGTGTAAACGGTATCGAGGCAAATGAGGCACGTATTCAGGCCCTGATGGAGAATTCCCTAATGTTGGTAACAGCGCTAAACCCACATATTGGATATGATAACGCCGCGAAGTTAGCGAAGACTGCTTATAATGAAGGCACATCATTGAAAGAGGCTGGCGTGAAACTTGGTTTCTTAACAGCGGAAGAGTTTGATCAATGGGTTAAACCAAAGGACATGATTAAGCCAAAAGGGTAATCAAGCATGGCGGACGACTTAGCAGATATCCTCAACGCCCCCATCGTTAAACATTCAGTTAACATCGCGGGACATGCTACGAGCGTGTCCATAGAGAAACCTTTTTGGGAGTTGTTTAAAGCATTGGCGGAAAACGAAAATAAATCGCTAAACCAGCTGATTACTGACATAGATGAAGCACGCTCAATCAATTTATCAAGCGCTATCAGGCTGTATGTTTTGCATAACTTTCAAAAATAATGGCTTTCTTAGCACGGTTATGTTAAGACTTAAGATATCCAAAGGAGAAAGTAATGATAACAGACATCAGCGCAGCGCAGGAAATAGCGAAGCAACTTGCTTCAAAAGCTTCAGAAACTACAATTTCTAGTGCTACTGTAGAAGAACCTAAAGTTTTGCAAAACGCCTTTGATATCATGGCAAAAGAATCTAATAATGGCGCGCCAACAGCGGCCGTAGCGCCTATATTAACAAAACTTCCTTTCCTTCAACGCTTTAGCGATACTGAGTTCACAGCATTTCAGGTACAAGCAACACAGTTAAAACAACGTGCCTTAAGCGCCCCTATTTCAACAAAAGGCTTTTTATTAAGCTTGGGTTCTCACTTTACACAAAAAGCTGTGGCGCGAGAAACTGGACGTAGACTAAGTGACATCAAACAGCGCCATGCCACTCCACGTTGTGAAGCCTCCTAAACTTTAAAACAACCCTTTAAGCGCATCGTTAAGAACATCTTCTGGCTTAGCACCTTTTAAGAGTTCTTTTACTGCATCTTCTGGCTTTTCAATCTTCTTTGGCGCAGGTTCAGCCTTTGGCTCAACTTTCGGTGCCACAGGCTCTTTAACTGCAGGAGCTTCTACCTTAGGCACTTCGGTTGTAGGAGCTATAGGTTTCACAGGCTCATCAATCTTAATTTCCGGCGCTGTTGGTTTCTCTGGCGTCGGTTCTACCGTTTTATCCTTTGGTAAAATACCAAACTGCTTTAACGCATTACCAACATCACCGCCGATTAAATCAGGAACCTTATCACCCAACTCTTCTTGCAGTTTACTTTGCAGTTTATCTGTTACTTGTGATTGGAATTTCTGTTGAAGGTAGTCCTCGTAAACACCTTTACCCAATGAATTTAATGGACGGTTTAATGGTCCTTTAATCGTTGCGCTTAAAGGCTTCATATCAGGCACAGTTTTAAGAGAGATTGAATGCGTTGTATCAACGTACCATTTTGGTAAATCCGCATTACCCGTTGAATCAACAACCGCGCTATCGCTATCCATTTTCATGCTATCAATTTTAACAACACCGTTTGTGATTGTGTAATCACCGTTCACGCTATCAAACTTTGTTTGACCACCACTCACCGCGCCAGACACTAGACCAGAAGCAAGAGAGCGTAATTTATCACGTCCGCCGAGAGCTTCCGCCATTTTAGGAAGATCGAACCCTTTTATCACGACGTTAGAGCCACGCAATTTCGCAGATCCGCCTAACGCGTTTACAAGCGCATGAGAACTAGCACCAGAAGCATTAACATCCATGTCAAAGTTAACTGTCCCAGAACTACGTAGTTTATTCGAGCCACTTAATGCACGCACCAAGCTTTCAAGCGCAATTGAATCCATATCGGATTTTACACTCATGCTTAGTGGCGCGCCCTTGCTTGCGCCCGCTTTAATAGTTGCGTTTAAAGTTGCATTTCCACCAAACACACCCGCTTTTAAGTTCTGGGCATTTAATGTTCCACCACTAATTTTAAGTTGTGTTGATGGTTGTGCGAAGTTCCATGAACCGTAAGTAATTTGTTTTGCTGACAATCCTAAATCAAGCGCCATTGAATTCATCCACGACAAATCAATTGCTTTCTTTGACCATCTGTCAGAAGAACTTTTTGACGCACCTGATTTTTTAGCACCCAATAAATCATCTAACGGAATACTCGCCGCTTGAATTTTTCCAGATATATCTGGAACACTTCCACCCATATTAATGTCTAACGCGCCAACCAAACTTGTCGGACCAAAGACCGCATTAATATCGGTAAGGTTATATCGTTTACCAGTGCTTGAGGCTTTCGCGGAGAACTTAACAGGCTTTGCTAATTCTGTAGAGCCAGCAAAATTAGGTGATACAATTTGAATTGCTTTAACTAAATTCGGGTGGCTCATTCCCACAGTCAAACCAGTGAATGATGGGGTTGCCAATAAATTAGACGCCGTGCCAGACACATCTAACTGTCCGCTTAATGCTTTTATGTTTGATGAAAAAGCAGATTTTTCAGTAGAGCCTTTAATACTTACATTTGCTTCCAACGCTTTAATTGATGGTGGCAGTTTGGACGCATCGACTTTCAATGCGCTTGCAAGGTTTTTGACGTTATCTGTTTTTGTGTAAACATCTAAGTCTAGCCCTGATAGCGATCTTAAATCACCAATACCACCTTTTACATTTATAACCGCACCCGCAAAATTATTAACGGATGCTTTTGTTATATTTAGTTTATTACCAATCAAACTACCCGCAACACGCAAGCCGTTTAAGTCTGCCTTGTTAATGCGTGCTTTTTGTAAGCTAACGTCCAACGTTAAATCCATTGGAAGAGATAGATTTTGTAACGGCGCAACCGATTGCTTCAATGATTTTTTAGACGCGCTATCGCTGCCAGACTTTTTCAAGCCACTACGTTGCATGATGTTATCAAAATCAATATCACCTGCTGTTAATTCAATAACCGCTTTTGGACGACCATTTGCGCCAACGGCTTTATACGAACCGCCAACCCCTAAGACCGTTTGGTCCAATTGAATTGTGCTGCCTTTCAAAGAAATTTCATCACCACTTGTGCTTCCCTTAAGGTCAAACAACGCGCTCTTGTATAAATTTGTTAAAGGTTTTGCATTTACGTTAGGTGCAAATGCTTTCAATGTTTGCTCAATCTGACCAACTTTACCATCAAGTACGAATGAAACATTTGGATCAGAATAAGTCACCGCCCCTGTTTTTGACGCAACAGAACGTGAGCCGTAATTTACATTTAAGCTACCAGCAATTTTTCCGTTACCTGGGATTTCTAAAGTTTTAAATTTAACCGCAGAGCTTTTGCCCTTCTTTTGTAAATCAACAAAAACACCTTTTAGTAAGTTACCGTTATATTTAACGTCAGAAAAATCAACTTGGATATTTGTATTAACAGCCATAGGTAGCGTTAAAGTTTGTGGAACACCACTGCTTTTTTTCTTGGCAGCAGAATCTTTTGAACCACCAATAAATTTATTTAAGTTTAGGGATGTGAATTCCATTTTACCGCCCAACTCAAGCGGATCTTTTTTCTCTAAATTTGTAACGTTCAAACGACCGTTACCCATTAAATCGCCAAAGCTAATTTTAAGATTATCGTAAGAAACTTTACTTTGATCCGCAGACAATAATCCATCAAGCTTAAACGTTTCATTGTATTTACCATCAAGCTTAGTGCCCATTACAGATGCTAGCTTCGCAGGCGAGCTCACTTGCACATTTGTTTGTCCCTGCACTTCAAAAGGTTTGGCAATCGATGTTACACCATTAAATTTAAACTGTGCGCCAGCATCTGAAAGCCCGATAACACTATCAAGTTCAAGCATCTCACCAGCTTTTGGAAGCTTGCCTGTTTTAATGTCTAAATCAATTTTCTTATCTGTATAATTTACATCACCTTTTAATTTGAAAGGACCTTTAAGCGTGTCAGCATCAACAGAAAGGTTCATGTCCTTTACGTTATATGCTTTTTTTGAACGGTGATCGTAAAATGAGAATTTACCATTTTCGATATCAAGACCGTTAAACGCAATCGCATTCGTAATCGCTGCGCCTTTTTGTTTTACTTCCTTAGGGGTTGCATCAACAACACCATCTGCCTTTTGAAGTTTTTTTGTCATGTAAGAAAAACTTCCATCTTCCATGATTTCTAATTGAATATCAGGCGACACCAATGTTACGCGATCAACAACGATTTTCTTTTGCAATAACGGCAACGCAGAAACAGCAACTTTTGTTTTCTCTAAACTAAGTAGGTTTTCAAATTTTACTTTCTTAGGAGATTCAATAACCAACCCTTCAATCGATAGCTGTGGGCGCGGTAAAACAGTTAGCGATAAATCACCATTAATTGCTACATTATACCCAGTCGTCGCATTAATTTTTTCTAATATTTGTGGCTTATATTTATTCCAATCGACAAAGGTAGGACCAACAAGTGCGGCACCTAAGATAAGAACGATTAATATGAGTGGGAATAGAACAAGTTTTTTCACTGGATTCTCCAAGTTAAAGTCATAAATATTATAAAGAATATTGTTATAACCAATTACAGCGAAAAAATCTCGCTATTTCTTACATCTAACACTAATTAGGCAATAGAGTTCCGTTGAGGCTATAATAAGGCGATTTTAAGACTATAGAGCAGATAGATTTTTGGCGATTTTATCACCAACATCCATCGCGATATCCATGTCTTCTGACGATGTTTCATGCGTTATAGCAATCAACTCCTGTCCCTTTTGATGGAACACAAGGGACGATGAAGAGTTGTAAACGCCACCGATGCAAGCAATCTCATAACGATTAGGCGCAGATGGTAACGCCGCGAAGTCCCCCCCACAATCTTTTTTAGACTTAGCAATAAATTGCGCAGCGAAGGTTTTTAACCCTCCCACTTTATTGACGTTTGCAACCGTTGCCTTACCAATCAAACTGGAAGCGTCCCAGCGGTATTGATTATCACCAGTTTTAATAATTGCCCCATTCAAAGGCACACCAGCGCGCGCCAGCAATTGTTTGATATTACCTTGAGATAGACCACCTTGAACACGCGGTGCTTGAATTCTAGCTTGTCTTTGTATCGGCGCAGGGATAGCCGCGGGCTTTGGTGCCGCCGAGAGAACCGCAGGCAGTTCAACGGGCGCGCTATTGTTAACTGGCGTTTGAATTCTCTGCACTGGCGCCAACGGCGCACGAGGTGATGTCTCCGCTTTACTCACAGCTGAACGTGGTGTTTTAGGTATAATTGCCTGTGGCGCGGACGTGCTTCTAGAGGCAACTTTTACATCCTTGCTCTTATCAACCAAAATACGCTCACGCGCGCCAATATCAGAGTATTCCTGAACATCTTTCAGACGCTTTTCAGTTTCTTGCAGTTTTGTTTCAAGCTGTAATAATTTCTCACGTTGTTTTTTCTCAGCCACGGCAGGGTCAAATAACATTCCCTCTAACTCTTGACGCTCTTGGCGCCAAGTTGAACGCTCTTGCTCCATTTTTTTGGACATACGTTGCAATTCACGTTGCGCTTCATTATTGCGCGCAATTGTTTTTTCAATTTCTGGGTTACCATCAGCCGCCGCCATTAGAGCGTTTTCTTTGACCTTATTCGTTTCTTCTAACTCTTTAGAAAGCTTGATATTATCTAGCTTGGCTGCCTGTAACTCCTGCTCAACATGGCGAATTTTTTGCAAAGCCTGCGTCCCTGTTTCAATGATAGCATTATCAACTTCAGAACGGGCTTGCTTAGCGTCTTCATAGAATTTTCTATTTTCTGCTTCAAGTTGAGCAATACGCTCGTTTAAAGCCTGACGATCTTCTTGTTCTTTACGATCTTTTGCAAGATCGACTTTCTTGCTCTCAGCCTCGCGACGCGCTTTGTCTTCTGCCTGCTGTTTCTTCATTGCAACTAAATCTTCTTTAGCATCGTTTAATTGCGCATTAAGAGGTTTCGTTTCTGCTGTTACAGCAGGCTTTTCAACCATTTTCTGCTTTTTTAAATCAATCGGTTCTGGCAACTTATCAACCTTAGGAGCGACCGGTTTTACTTTTGCAAGCTTCGGTTCCGCTTTAGAAACCACAGGTTCTTTGACCACTACTTCTTTTGGTTTTTGTGCGGATTTAATTGTTTCGCGTTTAATGACAATTGGCTCTGGTGCAGGAATAGCGGCTGGTGCTTTTGCTATAACTTCTGGCACTTTCGTAACAGCTTTCGGTGGTATCGCTTTAACAGGCTCTACAACTCTCGCGACTTCTTTTACTACCTTCTTCGCTGTTTCCTTTGGCTTAGGTTTAGGTTTTTCCTTAACTACCTTCTTTTCTGGCGCTTTAATCGCCGTTGAAGACACGCGCGAGATATTTATTTCTTTATCACGTTCTGCATTCGTAACAGCAGCAACCGGGGGTAATGTTATTTCCTCATTGAAACTGGTATCAAGGTCACTCAGACGTGCCTGAATGACAGGTGCAGGCACGTCTGTAACCTTCTGAGCGGCAAAGCCAGCATCAATGGATTTCTTATCGTCAGCATCGAACCCTTTTAAGCTAGTCACACATTTATTAAGCTTGCTTTGACCGCTTGAGATTCCAGTGACATCAAAACTATAAGCTTCTTCACCCACTGTAACGTTCAGTTTATTAGACTGCGCTAATGAGCCAAAGAAATTATCTTTACCGCCAAGTTTAATCACAAATGCGCGTGGAGATGCAGGCATAATTTCATAAGCGCATTTGTGATTAAACTTGGCGGTAAAGATAAT
>JAMASZ010000076.1 GCA_023301585.1 Alphaproteobacteria bacterium
CCCTACTATTTAAGTATATTAAAAACATTATGTAAAAAGCAAATGATTGTGCTGCTTTATTTATAAACCTATGATTTCAATAGATTATTTAGCTCTTTTAAATCATCAGGGAATTCTGAGTCAAATGTCATTACGTCTTCTGTTCGGGGGTGAATAAATGATATTTGGCGCGCATGCAGTGCCTGACGCGGAAATGATAGAACTTTATCTATCACATCGTCTTCATATCCACCTCGCGACATAATGGCACGCGATTCTTGCGCCGCTAAGCCATATAGAGGGTCGCCAATCAATGGATGCTTAAGATGTTGCATATGAACACGAATTTGGTGGGTTCTGCCTGTTTCTAAGCGGCATTCAACCTCACCAATGCAGTCCCTATAATGCCCCTTCATATGATAACGCGTTCTGGATTCACGCCCCTCTTTAGTATAAGTAGACATTTTTAAGCGGTTGGTATTGTGACGTCCAATAGGGACATCAACCACGCCCTTAATCAATTCTAGCTTACGCCAAACTAAGGCGCTGTAGACGCGACTAAGTGACCTATCTTGTAATTGAGCGCTCAAACCTTGATGCGCCATATCATTCTTGGCAACAATCATTAATCCGCTTGTTTCTTTGTCTAGTCGATGGACAATACCAGGACGTTTAACGCCGCCGATACCAGATAAATTATCCTTACAATGATGTAGCAACGCGTTAACGAGCGTACCGTCTGGGTTACCAGCACCAGGGTGCACCACCAAGCCAACAGGCTTATTAATCACAATTAAATCATCATCTTCATAGATAATATTTAGCGGAATATCCTGAGGGAGCGGCGTATCATCAACAGGTGCAGGAATTGTAATTTTGATTACTTGCCCTTCTTGGACCTTATGGGACACCTGTTTAATGATATAACCAGACACCACAATGTCACCAGATAATATCAATGCCTTGATACGAGAACGTGATAAATCAGGGTGCAGCTCCGCCACAGCCTTATCAAGGCGGGTTGGCTCGTACCCTTCGGGTACTTTTAGCTCTATCTTCTCTAATGCTTGGTTATCGCTCATAACAATTATTTCATTCTTTTCTTATAGAAATGACACTATATACTTATCTTTCGTAATAAAAGCAGTAATAAAAAGCATTTCTATGAAAATTTTGATTATCACCGATGCCTGGCACCCACAAGTTAATGGGGTTGTTCGTACATATGAGAACCTTTCAAACGAGCTAATAAGTGCGGGTCATGAAGTAACAATCATCAGCCCGTTAGATTTTCCTAACACAATGCCTATGCCTGGGTACAAGGAAATTAACCTTACGATAAGACCTTACAAAAAAATAAAAATGCTCATGGATTCACAGGAATTTGATACGATTCATATTGCCACGGAAGGTCCTCTTGGCTGGGCTGCACGAAAATATTGTTTACGTCGTAATTTAAAATTCACCACGAGTTATCACACGCAATTCCCCGAATATTTGGCGCGACGCGTCCGAAAATATTGTCCGCCCTTGTACAAAACAGTTCATAAAGCAGGCGTTCGGTTTATTCGAAAATTTCATGCACCAGCTAGTGCATTACTTGTCACAACCGACACTATGTCTGTACAGCTAAAAGAGTGGGAAATTAAAACGCCCATCTACCCCTTTACCAAAGGTGTAAATAATGACGTATTTAAATTAGGCGATAAGACCTTATTCGAAGAGTTAAAAAAACCAATTTCTTTATATGTTGGACGTTTGGCTATTGAAAAAAATATTGAAGATTTTTTAAAGATGGAATGGAGCGGAAGCAAGGTCGTTGTAGGTCATGGTCCCGACGAAAACACCCTTAGAAAAAAATATAAAGACGTTGTTTTCACTGGTAAGAAATCAGGGGAAGAGCTGGCTCAACATTATCAATCTAGTGATGTATTTGTTTTCCCTTCAACAACAGATACGTTTGGCATTGTTCTAATTGAAGCACTTTCTTGTGGTCTCCCTATAGCTGCTTATGACGTTATTGGTCCTCGAGATGTTGTTACTTCAAATGATTTAGGATGCTTAAATGACAATCTTACTCTTGCTGCTGAATCCGCATTAGAGAACGGCTCAGCGGAAATTAGAAGTACGCACGTCAAACAAAATTATAGCTGGAAAAAAGCTATGGAGAACTTCTTGAGTGCTTCTAAAGTCTAAGAAGCTTTTTTAGCAAGTTCTTCTTCAAGCAAATCCTTACGACTCAATTTACCAATCATTGTTTTAGGTAATGCTTCTTCTCTAAATTCAATACGTTTAGGAATTTCCATTGGAGAGATTTTGTCTTTCAAAAATTCTTTCAAATCTTCCGCATTTAAATTACGCCCTGGTTTGCATTTAATCCAAACTTTAACGACTTCACCACGGTTTTTATCAGGAAGTCCTGCCACAACACATTCCTCAACGCTTGGGTGCTGATAGATAGCAACTTCAACATTGCGTGGATATACGTTATAGCCATTGGTGATAATCATGTCCTTGATACGGTCAACAATAAAGAAGTAACCTTCTTCATCCATGATTGCGATATCACCTGTATGTAGCCAACCGTCCTTCAGCGTTTCATCAGTTGCCTCTTGTCTATTCCAATAGCCCTTCATCACTTGCGGACCCTGCGCACAAAGCTCTCCACGTTCGCCAATTTTAGCCTCTTTACCTGTTTCTATATCAATTAGTTTTACAGATGTTTGTGGGAATGGCATCCCAATAGAACCTGGTTTATTTTCAATAAACGGTGAATTACAACATAAAACAGGAGAGCTCTCGGTTAAGCCATACCCTTCAACCACAACAGAGCCTGTTTTTTCTTCAAATTTCTGTTTCACCTCAACAGGTAAAGGCGCGCCGCCTGAAATACAATATTCAATAGAAGACAGGTCATAACTTTTAATCTTTTTATGATTATTCACCGCACTAAAAATGGCTGGAACAGCTGGGAATAATGTTGGTTTATATTTCTCAATCAACTTTAAAGTCTGATCCAAGTCAAAGCGGGGAATAGTAACAATCTCAAGCGCTTTTTTAACACTTAAATTCATTACAGCGGTCATTGCAAAAACGTGGAAAAATGGTAATACACCAAGCATTCTATCTTGTGCTTCATCGCAATTAATCCACATGGCCGCTTGCTCTGTATTCGCAACAACATTGGCATGCGTAAGCATCGCAGCCTTTGGAATACCCGTTGTACCGCCAGTAAACTGGTACAAAGCAATATCTTCGATTGGGTCAATATCAACTACTTCTGGCTTAGCATCATTATCAATTAAATCATGGTACCAAGACACTCTTTTAGTGTCTGGAATGTCAGAAATTTCTTTGCCTTTAACAAGCTTAAACAAAATATTTTTTGGGAATGGCAACACGTCTGTAAAGCGACAAACAACGATTTTATTCAATCGCGTATTATGCAACATTTTAGAAATTTTACCGTATAACAACTCAAGGTCGAGCGTGATAATCATATCAGTTTCGCTCTCCTCAATCATTTTGGATAGTTCTTGTTCGGCATAGAGTGGGTTGTAGTTTACAACTGTTGCACCAAGACGCATCAACGCATAATAACTGATAATAAAATAAGGACAGTTTGGTTGTAAAATACCAACCTTCATACCTTTTTTAACTCCTAAACCTTGCAACCCTTTTGCAAATTTTAAGACAGCATCGTGAATTTCAGACCAATTTTGCTTTGCGCCCAAAAAGTTAAAAGCCGTTTTATCACCGTGCTTTTGGGCGGTATAATCAAGCATATCGAAGACAGGAGAAACCTTAACTTCTGTATCCCATGATAAATGAGGCGGGTAATTTTGAACCCAAGGAAACTCTTTACTACCTGCTTTCGTCATGAATATACTTTCCTGTAATTAATTATGATTTTTGTGAATCGTCACTTTCTGAAATAGAACCACTAGCTTTTGGAACAGAGGAACGCGGTCCTTTGTCTTCTGGTTTATCTTCTGGTACTTCTTCACGTATGATTGCCTCACCACGTAATAGCGCCTTAATTTCATCACCACTTAATAACTCATACTCTAATAATGCTTTTGCTAAAGTATGAAGTTCGTCAATTTGATCGGTTAGAATTTGTGTTGCACGCGCATAAGCATTTTCAACAATGCTACGCGTTTCTGAATCAACAAGAGCAGCAGTATCATCAGACATATTTTGAGCAGTACCCGCCATCACCTCTTGCTGCTCAACGGCATAACGCAATGGGCCAAGTTTATCTGACATCCCCCACTCAGTGACCATACTACGTGCCATGCTAGTTGCCATTTGAATATCGCTAGAAGCACCCGTTGTCACAGCTTCATCACCAAAGATCATTTCTTCAGCAATACGTCCGCCCATCGCCACCGACAAGTCAGCCTTGAGTTTTGCGCGTGACATAGAAATACGGTCACCTTCAGGAAGACGCATCACGAGCCCAAGAGCGCGACCACGTGGGATAATTGTAGCTTTATGGATAGGGTCAGATTCAGGCTCATGTAAAGCTACAATAGCGTGTCCTGCTTCGTGATAAGCTGTTAATTTCTTCTCATCTTCTGTCATGACCATAGATTTACGCTCTGCGCCCATCATGATTTTATCTTTAGCACCCTCAAGCTCTTCCATATTTACAACGCGCTTATCTCTACGCGCAGCCAATAAAGCCGCCTCATTAATAAGGTTTGCTAAATCAGCACCAGAAAAACCAGGTGTTCCACGTGCTAAAACTGAAGCATCAACGTTTTGACCCAATGGTACTTTTTTCATGTGCACTTTTAAAATTTTCTCACGACCTTTTACGTCAGGTAGTGGAACATGAATTTGACGGTCGAAACGACCAGGACGCAACAAGGCAGGATCCAAAACATCTGGTCTGTTTGTTGCAGCAATTAGAATAACACCTTCTGTTGCTTCGAAACCATCCATCTCAACCAATAACTGGTTTAACGTCTGCTCGCGTTCGTCATTACCACCACCATAGCCAGAGCCACGGTGACGCCCAACAGCGTCAATCTCATCAATAAAGATGATACAAGGTGCATTTTTCTTAGCCTGTTCAAACATATCACGAACACGGCTTGCACCAACCCCAACAAACATTTCAACAAAGTCAGAACCTGAAATTGTAAAAAATGGAACACTGGCTTCACCGGCAACGGCACGCGCTGTTAAAGTTTTACCTGTACCGGGAGGACCAATTAACAACGCGCCTTTAGGGATTTTACCACCTAAGCGTTGGAATTTTTGAGGGTCTTTAAGAAACTCAACGATTTCTTCTAGCTCAACTTTAGCTTCATCGATACCAGCCACATCCTCGAAGGTAACTTTACCATGTTTTTCAGTTAAAAGTTTAGCACGTGACTTACCAAAGCCCATTGCACCACCGCCGCCTTTGCCGTGCATCTGACGCATGAAGAAAATCCAAACTCCAATAAGAAGAAGCATTGGGAACCAAGATAATAAAATCGAAATTAAGCTAACCTGTGCAGCTTCTATTTTTTTTGCAGTAATTCGAACGCCAGAACCATCTAAACGCTCAACAACATTTTCGTTGTTAGGAATAGTAACCTTAAAGGCTTCACCACCCGTTGTCGTATGACCGGTCATTTCCTGACCTTGGATAATTACATCAGCGATACGTCCCTCTTTAGCGTCAGCCATAAAGTCACTATAGGCCATTTCAGTTTTAGTACCGATTTGTTCCTGTTGCGTTGATTGAATAACGTTCAAAATAATAATTAAGAACAATCCAATTGCGAGCCAACCTACTAAATTTTTATTAAAACCGTTCACGTGTTTATTCCTTATTATATGGCAATTACTTACATCTCTATTATTCGTGTAAAAGAGAACTTTTGTTACATTACAAAATTAAGCTTTTCGGAGGAAAAAGCAAGCATTTCCCCTACAATTATTGTGTTTTAAAGGGCGATTAATTTCAAAAACCACAATAAAAGATAGATAAGATTAATTCTGCTCAGATAAAAACAATTTTGGGTCTGTTTGAATTTTTTTCAAATGAGTTTTACTTGCATAATCTATTGAAATTTCTGGTTTGTGAGGCTGTGATGCCCCTGTGAAGAGTATAACTTCAGTATCACCGACTTCCCATGTCACTTTAATATCCAATTCTGCGCGGTAGATAGCCCACCCCCAATATTTTGGATAATCTTTCTCCCTATCATCTTTCCATCTAAACAATTGAGAAGAGGGTTTCCCCCAACGCTTTTCTAAATCACTCTGGATAGTAATCAACTCTTCTATGCGTTTCGCTTGATCACCATATATTTTCTCAAGAAACAAACGTCCGCGTACCAATTTATTCTCAGAAAACTCATAGCCGATAATCGTTCTAATTCCCCATAGCTCCTCAATGAAAAATAAGAAATTTTCATCTTCTGAAGCAAATGTTGCTGTTTCATTTTCCTTTACGATTGCAGGGGTCACGCCCCATATAAAATCTCGAAAATCTGCGCCTTCTATAGGCACGTCAGCAATATCAATTTCCTGAACATCCCCTTTTTGCGCCAAGCTTACCTGTGGCACCACAATAATTAGCAGTAATAATACCCAATATTTCGGCATATGTTATGGATTTTCTTTTTCTACGATTAAATTTAAATTGCTAGAATCAAAAGAAAAAATGCACTTTCCTAATGTTCGTCGCTTAAACAATGATAAATCATTCATAGCCCATAGTGCAAAAAATAATTCTTCAATTTTTTCCATGCGCACACCATAAGATGAATTAGTATCACCTAAGTTTTTAATAACCAGCACAATAACCCGAAAGGAGATTTCCTCTGGGCACGTTCTTAAATAAGACCAATCTAGCGTAACGCTTTGTTCGTCAACGCTTACAAACGCTTCACCATAAGCGTCTTCGGTTAATACCTCTAAAGCTTCGCGCGCCCTACGAATACGACCAGCAGTAACCGCCAATCGCTCTGATGTTAATCCCTCTTGCTCTAAGACTTCACGAGCAGCACGTAACCTTGGGCGCATATATTCTTGTTTCTCATTACTAGGATCGTTGATATAGGGCAATTTATTAACCTTACAATAATCAATCAATTGTTCTTTTGAGGCACTCAATAATGGTCGAACAATATTCATAAAGTCATTATAGGGCTGAACATCATTCATGCCCGCCAAACCATCTAGACCGCTTCCTTTAGACAAACGAAATAAAAATGTTTCCGCTTGGTCATCTGCGTGATGTGCCACAAATAAATTTTGGATTTTATTTTTTTTGCAATACTCCGCCATTAATTCGTAACGCGCTTTCCGCGCTTTTTCCATGAGTGCCTGTTCAGGCTTGTAGCCTTCCCAAACTAAAGTTTGGTGTTTAATTTTGTTGTTCTCAAACGAACTTACCCATTGTTGGACGCTCTTAGCTTCTTCTGCACTTTCAACGCGCAAACCATGATCTACCGTAATGACAATAAGATTTTTATCGTGCTCAATAGCAGAATCAGCAAGCATATTTGCCAATGCCATACTGTCAGGACCACCTGAAACGGCAACTGCAAAGCCATCTTGCTTTGACAAACCATGCTTATTAATAAAATCCGAAACTTCTTTATTTAAACCTAAGGAATCAGCTGAACGTGTCACAATTACGATTTACAGTTTAGCTTTGAGCGTTCTTTTTCCGAGCGGTCAATATTACCTACAGCTTTAGGAAATTTAACTTTTACTTGAGATAAAGCAACGCAAGCTTCTTTAACCTTCCCCATACCAGCAAGTGACAGCCCTAATTTCAATAAATTATCTGGTGCCTTAGTGCTTTTGGGGTATTTTTGAAACCCTTGAGCAAATGCCTTTGCAGCTTTGTCAAATTTACCCTGAACATAATGAGTTTCACCCAACCAATATTTGGCGTTAGGCGTTAAATCATTTTCGGGATATTCAGCGACAAATTTTTCAAACCCTTCTTGAGCTTCTGTGAAGTTTTCAGCTTTTAAAGCCGCAAACGAGTGCTCATAAAGTGTTGTTGAATTTGAACCTTTCGGCAGAATAGTTTTCATACCCTGAATTTCTGGTGGCTTAATTTCAATCGCCATCGGATTTTCTGGTTTCTTTTCTGCGGCGGCTTTTTGCTCGAGCATTTGCACCGTCATTGTATTAAGACGCTGTTGCATTTGTTCAACTGCATAACCTTGTTCTTCAATGCGACCAGTTAAACTACGAAGCTGTCCTTCCAATTGCTGTATTCTTATTTCAACAGCACCAGAAGAATTAGAGTTATTTGATGTGTCCTGATTATATATCGGGGTAGGTGCTCGCTCACCTTTATAAACAGCCCGATTAAGGGTATCCAGCTCATTTTCTAATCTGTTGATGCGATTTAACACATCATTAGATTGTGAAAATGAAGGCGCTGGAACGCTAACGATTCCTAAGCAAACAATAGTCGAAAGGCACAGAATGTTTCCACTCCATGCCTTTGCATTTAATTTAATGAATTTTTTATTATTCAACACGTGTCTGCGCTCTTCTGTTTTGTGCCCATGAAGATGAATCCGCACCAACTAGTAATGGCTTTTCTTTACCATAGCTAATTGTGTTAATTCTCTGTGGGTTTACACCCATCGCCACAAGGTAATTTTTCGCAGCATTTGCACGGCGCTCACCAAGCGCTAAGTTGTATTCACGAGTTCCACGCTCATCTGCGTGACCTTCAATTGTGATGTATAGGTTAGGGTAGTTATTCAACCATCTAGCCTGAGCATCTAAAACGCTGCGTGACTGACCGTCTAAATCACCGCTGTCATAACCGAAGAAGACAATATCACCCGCATTATTAACTAAGTCCTGCTGAGTCCCTGGAACTGCTGAACTGTCAACGCCACCAACTGTGTTGCCATCATAAACTTGTGTACCATCGATAGCTGGAACGCCATTATCCGCGCCAGTATTTTGACCAACGATAACGCCATTAGAGTCGCCTAAGTCCTTTTTAGATGAACACGCTGTCATCACTAGAGGAATCAAAACGATCATTAAAACTTTAGATAGATTGTTTAGTGCAGGCATCAGATATTTCCTTCTTTAAATGCTATTAATGTTATTCAGTATAAGAACTAATGTCCGTGAACTTAGTTCCGATAAAAGCTGATTCTAGTTTTATTCTTTTAAAGAGAGGCTGACAAGAGAGAAGATTGCAATACCCCCCTATTTCCCAATTTTCGCCTTAATTCATATTTTCCTTAATCTCTCTCAAGAGCAACTCAGCATCATAGATGTCAGCATCTTTTGGCGCTAAATCAATGTAGGATTCTAGCGCTCCTACCGCATCTTTTAGGCGATTAGTCCGAGCAAACAAGACACCAGCATCGAGTAAAAGCCTATATTCACTTGGATCAATCCTTCTAAGAATAAGAATTGTTTCTAGCGAAGCTTCATAATCTTCACATTCTATTTGTCGTAATTTTTTATTGTTTTGCAGTCTTATTAATAGCTCACGATTAGAACTCGCCTCATAATAATCCGTAGATAACTCTGCCGTATCACTCACCAGCCTTTTTAACAAACCACGTAAATCTGACGCCCCCATCAATTTACACGTATCAAAAGGGTCAAAAATTAATCTTGTCGCACCCATTTCAATACGGCAAACCACATGAGCAGGAAACTTTAAAGCGACCAAGGACCAACCTTGCGCCTGTGCCACGTGAACATAAATTAATGCTAAAGCTGCAGGTATGCCCTTGCGCCGCTCGATAACCCTAACCAAGCTCATGTTCTGCAAATCATCGTAATTTTTATCATCGCCGCTATACTCATTTTCATCATGTATAACGTGTTTCAATGAAGCTAATTGTGTTTCAGCATTATCCTCTGCACCATGCTTTAACAATTCTTGATGACGTGCCGCCACATCATCAATCAAAGATTGAATATTACTTTTATTTTTTAAAATAAATTTCATTTCTGAATCCATGACAATTTTTTTTATTTCTTTATTTATTTCCAAAAAATTCTCTCTTGTAAAATTTTCATTATTTAATAAAATTTCTAAAGACTGAATTCTTTGTTTATTTTCAAAATTTTCGCTTTTTAA
>JAMASZ010000077.1 GCA_023301585.1 Alphaproteobacteria bacterium
AAAATTCTATCTTGTGGGCGTTTTGGTCCTGCGATAGATGGTTCGACATCCGCTAATTCCAATGACAAAGTTTTTGTAAATTCTGGTGTGTGGTCATCTTCACGCCACATGCCTTGTGCCTTTGCGTATTCTTCAACAATTTTCACACGGTGCGGTTCGCGACCAGAGAATGTTAAGTAACGCAGTGTTTCTTCGTCAACTGGGAAGAACCCACAAGTCGCCCCATATTCTGGCGCCATGTTTGCGATTGTCGCGCGGTCAGCCAGTGATAAATTATTTAAGCCATCGCCATAAAATTCAACGAACTTACCGACAACGCCCAACTCACGGAGCATTTCAACCACGGTTAAAACAAGGTCAGTTGCAGTGGCGCCTTCTTTCATCGCGCCTTTTAATTCAAAGCCCACAACTTCTGGGATTAGCATGGAGACAGGCTGTCCAAGCATTGCTGCTTCTGCCTCGATACCGCCAACGCCCCAACCAAGAACCGCTAGACCGTTAATCATTGTTGTGTGGGAGTCAGTTCCCACGAGCGTATCTGGGTAGACAACTTCTGTACCGTTTTGATCAGCTTCTTTCCAAACAGTTTGTCCTAAATATTCCAAGTTCACTTGGTGACAAATTCCTGTTCCAGGTGGAACAACGCGGAAATTATCAAACGCGTCCTGCCCCCATTTTAAAAACTCATAACGCTCACCGTTGCGCTCAAACTCACGCTCAACGTTTGTTTCAAACGCGCTTTCACTTCCGAATTCATCAACCATAACAGAGTGATCAATCACAAGGTCAACAGCAGAAAGTGGGTTAATTTTTTCAACGTCACCGCCCAAGCTTTTGATAGCTTCGCGCATAGCCGCCAAATCAACAACAGCAGGAACGCCTGTGAAATCTTGTAACAGCACACGTGCTGGACGGTAGGCAATTTCGTGAGTTGAAGATTTTGTTTTTAACCAATCAGCAATTGCTTGGATATCTTCCGTTGTAACCGAACGACCATCTTCATAACGAAGAAGGTTTTCTAAAAGCACTTTCAATGAAAAAGGAAGTTTGGATATGTCACCAATTTTCTCAGCCGCTTTTGCTAAACTAAAGTAGTCATACTCCTTACCATCAACGGTCAAAGTTTGACGTGTTTCTAAAGTATCGTGTCCAGTGCGTGTCATGAAAATATCCTTTTAACTATAGTGAATTGCGCGAAAGAGTTTTTGCGAATAATGCGAGTGAATCGTAGCATATTTTACTTTCTATGTCCTTGAATTCTTTCATTGTGTTGTTTTTTTTGACAAGGCTTGCATAATTGGTTTTATATAGTCATTCAAACAAAGAAATGAACCATAAAATGAGCGATAAAAATAACTATAAAAAAGAAACAATCTTAGCCAGAGCTGCGATTGAAGATGACATTCAATATGGCGCTGTTATTGCGCCAATCCATGTCACAAGTACGTTTACCTTTGATGGGGTAGGTAACTCGCGCCATTATAACTATACACGCAGCGGTAATCCAACACGCGATAAGCTGGGTGATGCCATTTCTAGCATAGAGAACGGTGCGGGTTGTATCGTGACATCATCTGGCATGTCAGCAATTCTTTTGTCGTTTCATTTGATTAAACAGGGTGATTTAATTATTGCACCGCATGATTGTTATGGCGCAACATTTAGACTCCTCAACTCTTATAACGATAACGGGTTTTTTAAAGTTGAATTTGTTAACCAGACCGATGAAAAAGCGCTAGATGAAGCATTTGCTAAAAAACCTGCACTTATTTTAATTGAAACCCCTAGCAACCCTTTATTACGCGTCACTGACATTAAAGACATCTGTAGGCGCGCAAAAGAAGTTGGGGCGCTTACGGTGGCGGATAATACGTTCCTATCCCCTGTCCTACAAAACCCTATCGACCTTGGGGCTGATGTTGTGGTGCATTCGACGACCAAGTACATTAATGGTCACAGTGATGTTATTGGCGGTTGTGCGATTGCATCGACGCCAGAGCTTTATGAGAAATTAGAATGGTGGGGTAATAATTTAGGACTTACTGGCGCACCATTAGATAGCTACTTAACCTTACGGGGGCTTAGAACAATTGAGTTGCGCGTTAAACACCAAGAAGAAACCGCGCAAAAAATCGTCGAATTCCTAGATAATCACCCAAAAGTTAAAAAAGTGAACTATCCGGGGCTGAAATCACATAAAGGGCACGAGCTGGCAAAGGCTCAACAAAGTGGCTTTGGGGCGATGTTAAGCTTCGAAATTGACACAGATTTGGACGGAATCAGTAAATTTATTGAAAAAATCAATCTTTTTAGCCTCGCAAACTCATTAGGGGCAACAGAAAGCTTAATTGCCCACCCCGCGACCATGACACATTCTATGATGACCGACGAAGCCCGCAAAAATGCTGGCATTTCGGATAGTTTAATCAGATTGTCAATTGGCCTAGAACATTCTCAAGATTTGATAAATAACCTCGATGAGGGGCTTGAAAACGTGTAAATTTCAATAATTTAGGCAAATAAGGCATAAAGTTACATAATCTTGCCATAATTATACGAAATAATATAAGAGTAATAAGAAGAAATTAGTTCTCTCCTTAAAAAATATACACTACACACACTACACATTAGATAATTTAAAACCACTGCCCGCCATAAGCAGTGGTTTTTTTATTGCCTGATATTTAAGAAATTATCGACCGCGGCATCTTTCAGATACTTGGTCATATTCACTGCGGCTATCAATTGCTTGCTGACGCACTCTACGCTCATCATTCATCTTTGTATTAAAGCTATCAATGACGGTTCCCAGCGTTTCATTCATGTTTTTCTGAATTGCTGGTAATTCTTCAATTTTATAAGGTCCGAACACAGGACCATTGTCATCCATGACCTTTGCCAGTGCTTGACCAATTTTCATCGCATATTTGTTCACAATTAACTGATCTTCGCGCACATGCTTTTTTTCATGTTTCAAGATTTCATTATATAGGCATGAGCCTTTCTTATATTCACTCGCGATGTAAATCGTCGGCTCAATATGAATTTTAACGTCAATTTCCTTTAAATGAACACAGCCTTTACCCACCTGTTTATAAGTCTCGTGCATGTAGCCTATGGAGCGTCCGATTTGGATTGAACCACTCATTAAACCACCAACATGAGATTTATGCTCAGGACCGTATGGGGATATTGTATCAATATCGAAATTTTGTAGATCGCTTCTGGATTTAGAGAAGTCGTATTTTACTTGGCTTTTTGATGGAATAACACTGACCTTGGGAGGAATACGAGGGACGCATGCAATAGGAGCATAAGCCACCTTATCAACCTTGCTAGGCGTTGTAGAGGTATTCATCAACCCCGCCATTATAAATTCTAGTCCAAACACAGTTTTACCCTTATTATTTTAATTTACCTATTCCCATTATATCTAAATAAGTTTACAAAAGGCTAATCAGTACAAAAAACGGAGATTACCATAATGGCTGCGATTGGCAACATATTATTCTTACTTTTAGACATATTCTTTGGAATCATCATTTTACAGGTCGTGCTTAGCTGGCTTATCGTGTTTGAAGTGATTAATGTTCGCAATGCCCAAGCGCAGAACCTTATTAAGCTTCTTAATAAAATTACTGAACCCGTATTCAAACCTTTGCGAAAAGTTATTCCACCAATCGCAGGGATTGATATCACCCCTATTATCATTATCTTTGGTATTTCATTAGTTAAAAGCTATGTCATAGCCCCAATCTTTTTCTAAACGGTAAAAATTAAAAATGAGTGACGAAAAAATTATAGACGGCAAAGCAATCGCCGCAGCGTTAAGAGAAGAAATTGCAGAAGATGTTAAAAAGAAAGTAACGGTTGGCTTGGCTGTTATTTTAGTTGGCGACGACCCAGCATCACATGTGTATGTGAATAATAAAATTAAAGCGTGTAAGGCAGCAGGCATTAATAGCATTGAGCGTCGTTTACCAGAAAATGCGACCAAACATGAAGTGTTGGATGTTATTACAAGTTTAAATAACCACCCAGACATTCACGGTATCTTGTTACAGCTCCCCCTTCCAAAGAATTTAGCCGACGAGCAAGAAAAACTTGTTCAATCCATTAACCCATCAAAAGATGTTGATGGTTTAACGCAGGCCAATGCAGGAAAATTATTCTTAGGGCTCGATGATGGCTTGGTGCCATGTACCCCACAAGGGTCATTACGTTTAATAAAATCTGTGCAAGAAGACATCACAGGAATGCACGCTGTTGTTATTGGTCGCTCCAATTTATTTGGTAAACCGATGGCGCAATTATTACTGCAAGAAAATTGCACTGTAACCATCGCACATTCACGCACAAAGAACTTGGCTGAAGTTTGCAAGACTGCTGACATTTTAGTAGCAGCCGTTGGTCGCCCTAAAATGGTTCAAGCTGATTGGGTTAAAGATGGCGCAATTGTCATTGATGTTGGTATTAACCGCCTACCGCCGGAACAAGAAGGTGGTAAAAGCAAGTTATGTGGTGATGTTGACTTTGATGCCGTTAAAGACATCGCCAGCGCTATAACCCCCGTCCCTGGTGGTGTAGGTCCGATGACCATTGCATGTTTGCTTGCAAATACAGTCAAAGCGGCTCAAAACAAGTAATTGACATAATATAAAATATTCTTTATACATAAACTCTTAATTTATTGGGTTTATTATGAGTAATACTACATCAAATTCAGAAACAACGCGCTTGCCTACTTCTCAAGCCCCTGAATTTTTTGCCCAAAATTCCACGTTAGCAGAGCTTCGGTTTCATTTTGAACAAATATCTGGGACAAAAAGGTCAATCACATCCCTTAGCGAAACAATTGAAACCCTGCACGATGATTATACGAATGCAGAAGGTGTTATACCTGACGAAGTAAAAGGACACCTCCTCGCTCGCATAGACCATATGGGTACAGAACGCCAAAATGCCATTCAACAGCTTCGTCAGTTAGTATCCCAAAAACAACCTTCAGATAGATTCAAGCTTTTACTAGACGGTATTTCTTATGATGCTATTTCTTGGATGACTAAACCAGAAAACATACAACGTTTGGCAGAATGGGATATTTTATCCAATAAAGGAGAGCTAGTTCTAGGACTTACCCGCCAGTTTTTTACTTCAGCATCAAACATAACAGGCGTCAATCTTCCCTTAGAAACACTTCATTTTTCTGAGTTTAATCCAACAGCTTATGGCGATTGTGGCGGCTCAGTCTTGGAAGATACGACTCCTATTCTCATGAGACTAAATATTCACGAAGAACACAGGAACCGACCCGGCCTAGACGTTTTAGGCACAGTATTTCATGAATGTGTACACGCTCTTCACCTTAGAATGGCTCGTGATTTATTTACAGGTCAAGACTACTCAGCATTAAACCGTCTCGAAGAGGATCTCCTATACTGGCAAGCAATGGAAGAGTCTGATGCCATGATTTGCGCGACGATGGTTGATAGGGAAGCTTATAGATTACAGCCACATGAAGTTATCGCACGATATGGACAAGATAAATTTGTGGAAGGTGTACGCCCCGCACTAAGACAATATGAAGCGGATAACGGCTATAGAAACCGTTGTAATATGATTTAACTATTTTTTAAAGTAAACCAGATATTATTAAGGAAAATATAAAGGAATTTAGAAATGTCTGATAAAAATAAAGTGATTTTTACTCGCGCTGAGCTTTTTGATGCGATGAGCGCCGTAAGTGCGCCGCCATTATTAAAAGCAGTCACTGATGCGCATTTAGGGGATAAGCCAAAAGTTAGCGTTGGAGATGTCAAACAAATCTTAGCGAATGTAGATCTATCACGAGATTATTATTTAAAAATTGATGATCAAGATACAGCCATGGCATTTCAAGCCGTTGGCGATAAACTATTAGAATGTATCGTAGATGACGAAATTTATTTGGATATAAACAGCGACACTCCTAAAGCGCAAGTTGTAGATGTTTCAGGACAAACGATAGAAGGACTTACAACTGACACCATAATGGGCGCGACAGTTTTGGCACGCGAAACGCTCAATGAGTCAGTACACAATCAAAGCCCTATGATTGGTGTATTTCAGCGTGCGGGATTAAAAACACCTCAAAAAATTATAGCGGCTGCGGAATCGATACAAACGTATAAAGCTTTAACAGTTTAGACTTTAGTAAGAACCAATAAGAACGCTTTTTAGTGTTTTCATTTCTTCAAGCGCGTGACCAGTACCTAGCGCTACACAAGATAGTGGATCGTCACCGATTGTAACCGCCAAACCTGTTGCGTGACGTAGAACAAAATCAAGATTAGAGAGAAGCGATCCGCCCCCGGTCATCACGATACCTTTTTCAACGATATCCGCCGCCAGTTCTGGCGCGGTATGTTCAAGCGCAACTTTAACACCTTCAACAATTTGACCGACAGGCTCGATTAAACTCTCTGCTACCTGACGCTCAGTGATAATAATTTCTTTCGGTACGCCGTTCATTAAGTCGCGTCCTTTGATGTGCATTTGACGACCTTCGCCATCAGCAGGAGGACAGGCTGAACCCACTTCTTTTTTAATACGCTCCGCGGTACTTTCACCAATCAATAGATTATGAACACGTCGAATGTATGAGATAATCGCATCATCCATTTTATCGCCACCAACACGTACTGAACGCGCATAGACGATACCGCCCAATGAGATAACGGCAACTTCCGTTGTACCACCACCAATATCAACCACCATAGAACCTGTAGGTTCTGTAACAGGTAGCCCAGCGCCGATAGCAGCAGCCATTGGTTCTTCAATCAAATAAACTTCGCTCGCCCCTGCGCTTTCAGCAGATTCTTGAATAGCACGTCTCTCCACAGCCGTTGAGCCAGAAGGTACACAAATAACCATTTTAGGGGATACGAATGAGCGTCTGTTATGAACTTTACGGATAAAGTGCTTAATCATTGCTTCTGTTACTTCGAAATCAGCAATAACACCATCACGCAAAGGACGTGTTGCCACGATATTACCAGGAGTACGTCCAAGCATTTGTTTTGCTTCGTTACCAACCGCCAAAACCTGCTTTTTACCGCCAACCATTGAGATTGCCACCACTGAAGGCTCGTTAAGCACAATCCCTTGGTCGCGTACATACACTAAAGTATTCGCAGTTCCGAGGTCGATTGCCATATCGGCAGACATGAAGCCAAATATTTTGGAAAACATCGCTATCCTAATCAAATGAGTTTATTGAAACATAGAAATACATAGCAGAGTTCCTGCCCCCATGCATCAATTGTTTTATAATTTCTCACATATTTAAAAGATAATAAAAAACCCGCTAAAAGCGGGCTTTAATCAGTATTTATATAATAAAATACTTTCTTAATATTATCCTTGGCGTGCTTTAAAGCGAGGATTAACCTTGTTAATCACATAAACGCGACCACGACGACGGATAACACGACAGTTTCTGTCACGTTTTTTTAATGTTTTCAATGAGTTAACAACTTTCATGGCTCTACCTAAATATTTAATTCTTAATGATGTCGGACATTACAAGGAAATCGCCTCGTATGTCAAGCACTGCCTTATAAAATTATACCGCCTAAATATTGCACAATCACCACAATATAGATTAAGTGCGTAAAGTTATGGAGTTCTTGGTCAATCCCAAACGCCCACCAAAACATAGTATCCTTGGGTTTCAGGTCTTTTTTGTAGCTTATAATCCCTTTTAAACGGTCAATAATGCTATGCACCACGAAGTCAACAAGGGCTAACCACCACAGGCTTGGTACAAAAACCATCATAATCAAAAATGTTCCAATAGCATGTATCGTCGTATGCGACACAAGCGCGCGATACCCCTCTTTTCCAGGCTTAACCTTGGATAGCGCCATCCAATCGGTCTGAAATATAAAGTCGCACATAAAATGCTTTATGCGAAAGGCGATGTAGAGGTATAAAAGGGTGACCAGAGTCATAGGAAAGCTTTTTGTTAGTAAAAGTGAGTACTATTATGTCAGTTACTCATTAAAATTCAAATAAAAAGATATGTTCTCTCTATTGGTTGCTTGTTTAGAAAACAACGCAGCCATTAACACATGATTAACCATAACAAACTATAATTAGCTCTTGATGATACACGAGTTAAGAAAATGGTAGATTTAAACGCTCCTCACGGTGAAACAGAGTTCAACGTCCATGCGATAAACGCAATTGCCGTTATTGCCCCTGCCCATCTGGTTGCGGACACTATGGCGGCAAGCGATGAACATGACATTCAAACAGAGCTTTTGGATCAATTTGAAGAAGGAAACGCAGCATATATTAAAACAGGCAACTCATCTGCCTTGATAATAAAAGCTGAAGGCACCTTTTTAGTCAGCTTTGACACCTCAATAAGCAGAAGTGATTGGAACGAAAATTTAACAGCTGGTTTTGTTGAACACCCTTACATGCAAGGCGCACAGATACATGAAGGATTTTTAAAAGCGTTAAGTAAAGACGATGGCGGTGCAATTCATTACGATAAAATTAAAGACGCGATAGTGGAAATGGCTGGACCAGACGGTGAAATTGAAGGCGTTCTCCTGACGGGTCTATCGAGAGGCGGTGCACAAGCACATATCGCCGCAAGTATGATGGTTTCGGAAGGCTTCCCAAAAAGTGAAGATCCTGACGCCACACTTGGAGTTTATACCTTAAACACGCCCGCTATTGGTGACAGTAGATTTGCAACGCAATATAAAGAGTTAATGGATCAAAATAATTCACCTTCATGGTCAGTTCAATCGGCTGACGATGCTTTATTCAACCCTAACAGGTTCGTTAACAAAGCGATGCATGCTGTAGGATTTAAACAAAATGAAAACACAGTTTATATTACGCCTGAAGTTAGCGAAAACGAAGCTGGAGAACTTGAAGTTACAGGTTTCAAAGCATTGCTTAGACCAACTAGGGGGCAAATAGACGCTTATGAAGACTCGTATGAAAAGATAAAAGATACAGTAGACCCTGAAGGTCTATATTCAGGTCACGAAATGGCTATCACAGCATTCCTAAAAGGACAGAAGACCGATGGAACTGAAAGCGATTTATATAGAGTACAAGAAATGATGGATGACTTAGAAGTTATAGAAGATCCTGCAGCTATAGATTCTTACATCCAAAGCCAAATGAAAGTAACCGGATCCGCTGCACCACCAGAAAGCCAAAACAAAGCAGAAATGGAATATACTCGTTAATATTTAACTGAAGGATTGTTTTTATCCGAATAACCTTTATTCTGTAACATTAAGAAATTCTTTAATAGCATAAGCCTATAGTAACTTTTAAACATTCGCGTAAAAAACCCTATGACTACTTCAATCGGAAATAAAAAAATATTTAAAGCAGGTGACACTGTCATGCGCCAAGGCGATGAAGGCGATTGTGCATATATTATTGAAGCTGGCGTTGTTGAGATATTAATCGAAAAAGACAGAGGGCTTGTTCAAAGCATCGGTACACGTGGCGCGGGATCCATCATTGGAGAAATGGCTATCGTTGATAAGAAACCGAGAACAGCGACGATTAAAGCAACAGAAGATTGTGTTTTATTAGAAATCACCCATAAAGAATTTCACAACCGTTTAGAAAAATCTGACCCTGTTGTCAGCACAGTCGCACAAGTTATTTTAACGCGTTATAGAGACATGATTACGCGTGCACACATACTTGGAAAAAACGACACGCTAGAGCAACTAGAAAAAGAATTTGTCGACAAAACAGACACTATTGAAACATTACAAATCGCCAACGAATTTAAAGAAGTTATAGATCGTGACGAATTAGAACTGCATTACCAACCAATTATAGATTTAAAAACCAACAAAATTTCAGGGTTCGAAGCGTTGATGCGATGGACACACCCAGAACGTGGCGCTATCTCCCCGAACGTATTTATTCCGATTGCTGAAGAAAGTGATTTAATCGTTAAAGCCAGTAAATGGGCGTTAAAGCGCGCCTGTCAAACGCTGAAACGAATTAACGATGAAACTGGCCAAGATTTATTTATGAGCATAAATTTTTCAAGTGCTGATTTTAGTGAAGATGATTTTTTCAATCACACGAGCAACATATTAGAAAACGAAGGCATCAGACCAGACCAAATTCATTTGGAAAT
>JAMASZ010000078.1 GCA_023301585.1 Alphaproteobacteria bacterium
GGATTTAATCAATTTTTTATTACTGCAGCGCCTCAGGAGGATTTGGCTCTAAGGCTATTAGATGAAGTGTTTGGAATTCCGAACTTCTTTGGTTCAAACTATGCAGGAACAACACCATTTCACACTGGGTTGCATGGGTTGTTACAGCTTTATAGCACAGCGTTATTGGTTGTCGGTGCGATCATATTGGCTTATATGATTTTTGCTGTTGTAGCGGAAACAGCACAATCAGGAACACCATTTGGTAAACGTTATAATCATGTGTGGGCACCGATTAGATTGGTTGCTGCATTTGGATTATTAATACCAGTTCAATACGGGTTTAATAGCGCGCAATGGGTTACTTTATATGCTGCAAAATTTGGGTCGGCATTTGCGACAAATGGCTGGATTGAATTTAATAATACTTTGAACAGAACCTTTTTGGAACAGAATGAAGCCATCGCTACGCCCGAAACACCCTCGAATTTTAGGGATTTAGCGCAATTTATGACAGTCGCCAATGGTTGTTTCGACGCTTATATTGATAAATACCAAATAACTATAGATCCTTACTTAGTTAAAGCAATTGATGGTGGAGTTTCTCAATTGTTGCTACCTACAGATTATCAAGGCGCACTTGATTTCTTTAATGATGATGATATTACAATCCGTTTTGGTGCTGCAAATGCTGCGCATAAAGCGAATTCAGCAAATATTTTCCCTTATTGTGGCGAATTAACATTGCAGACAACAGATGCTGATCCAAATTCAGGAGCTTTTATCATTAATGAAGCATATTACAATTTAATAAAAGATATGTGGGACTTTGGTCGTAATGCGGCGTTTGACCAGGTGACTTTGGAAGCGGTTAATATTGTAGATGCGGTTTTGACTCATGCCGTTGTGCCGCCACCGAACCCAACCTTAAGAGAAAATATGATTAATGCGATGCAAGCTGAAATTGATCCTGAAATAGCAAATGCCGTTGCTGCTCAGCGAGCACAAGTCATAGTTGACCCTACTTTACTTACTTATGGTTGGGGTGGTGCTGCAATTTGGTATAACAAAATAGCTCAATATAATGGTCAAATTGTATCCGCTGCGTTGAATGTTCCGACCGTTAGATATCATGCATATGTTTTAGAATTTGCGAAGGCTAAAAACTTGATTGAGAATGCCAATACCAGTGAACGTGGTGAATTTGATAATGATGTTAAAGGCGGACAGAATACTATATTTGATAATACGGTTGATGAAGGTATTCACAAAGCCTTGGTGCAAGTTAATAATTTTTGGATCGAAGATAAGTCCGAAACAACAAATAATATTTTCATTGATACGGTTAACTTACTCTTTGGGACAAAAGGGTTATTTGATATGTGTGAAAACGAGCAAATTCATCCATTGGCACAAATTTCTGGCTTGGGCAAAAGTTTGATGGAAACTTCTGTCCGTAATATTGGACTTGGTGCTTTATTTGGTGCAATTGGATTAGGTGGCGTTGCGCCATCAGCGGCTATTTCAAGCTTCTTTATAACGATTGCCAGTATCACCATTATGATTGGGTTTATTTTGTACTATGTGGTGCCATTTATGCCATTCTTGTATTTCTTATTCGCTCTTGGTGGTTGGGTAAAGGGAATATTTGAAGCCATGGTTGGGGTTCCTTTATGGGCGCTGGCACATTTACGAATCGATGGGAATGGACTGGCCGGTGAGGCTGCCTTAAATGGATATTTCTTAATTTTCGAAATTTTTGTTAGACCAATTATGATTGTGTTTGGGTTATTGGCAGCGATTTCTATCTTTGGTGCAATGGTAACCGTCTTACATGATGTATTCTTCTTAGCTGTTTCCAACTTATCAGGATTTGATGCAGAAAATGTTTCAGTATGTGGACAATCAAACGGAACAGCGCAGGTTGGCAGTTTAGAGTATTTAAGAGGTCCAATTGACGAATTATTCTTTACAGTTGTTTACGCAATTTTGGTTTATATGATTGGTATGGGTTGTTTCAAAATGATTGATCAAATTCCTAATCAGATTCTACGTTGGATGGGTATTGGTATTTCAACCTTTAATGATCAAGCTGGTGAACCAGCAGAGGGACTAACATCTCGTATCGCGGTTGGTGGTAGTGTCCTAGGAGGTCAATTACAAGGTGCCGGTAGTGCATTAGCTGGCTCTGCATCTGGATTAGCTAGAGCAGCAAATACACCAGCTAAATAAATTTCCTTAGAAGAGAATGGATAGTAAAATTAAAAAAGAATGGATATTTCAAAAAGACAAGTTTTAAAATATACGATGCTGCCGGGGATACTTCCACGGCTAAAGCACTTGTTGAGTTCCAGTCTTGGTAATCTAGCTTATTTGATTGCTGTGGTTTATAATACTGTTCGTATTTTACCTAAAAATCATCGCTATCTTCAGCCCAATTCTATTGGACAATATACAATTCGCGAAGTGATTGCGGAGGCTGCAAATTATATTGAATTTTCACGTAAGAATGCTGACCAAGTTATCGTATTTTTTGCGATACTTATAGGACTTACAATGATGTTAGTTCAATTTTTCCTATTGGGTTTTGCTGTTTTTGTAACGAGTGCGCAAGCTGCATTAACAGTACATCCACAGATACCAGCAACAGTACCGGCCTTTTTTATTACCACAAACCCATCTGAAGATATTGCTTATAGAATGTTGGATTTTGTATTTGGTGTTCCTGGCATGTTCGGCTCAAAAGAGGCTGTAGGACAGCCATTTCAGTTAGCGTTACAGAGTATTTTCCAGTTCTATAGTTTTGGTATGGTGATGGTTGGTGTCATTATCATTGTCTACTCTATTATTACAATTGTGGGTGAAACAGCAGTATCAGGTACTCCATTTGGGCAGCGTTTTAATCACGCATGGGTAGCACCAAGGCTGATTCTATTTTTTGCGTTGTTACTACCAATTCAGAATGGATTAAATGGCGGGCAGCATGTTGTATTATACGCCGCCAAGTTGGGATCAGGGCTAGCAACGACAGGCTGGGTTGTGTTCAATGATGCTTTAGCAACAGGAACATATTTAGGGCAAACTGATGAATTAGTTGCGACGCCAAATGCGCCAGACCTAATGCATATCCCCGCCTTTATGATGGTTGTAAAAACATGTGATTGGGCATTTGGACGTAAATTCAACGCTGTGATTGAACCACGTGTGGTTTGGGGAGAAGGCCCCGGTGAGAATGCTGGACCGACAACATTTGCGAATGCGTCAACGGCGGCGCAAGGTAAGAATTTTAAAATTGTATTTGGTATAGTTGACCCTGGGCAATATTTTAATAGTGCATCAGGGATTAAGCCAACTTGTGGAGCTATTGCTTTTAAACCAGTTGACGTCGCTGATCCAGGATCGGCTATTATACAAGAGTATTACTTTAATAAAGTAATGTGTTTCTGGAATAATGCGTGTGGCGCAGATTATGCGACAGATTTATTCGCTAGAAATTATGCTTTCAGATTTATGGATGTAGACCCTATTGAAGATAATGCGCTTTTGCCGACCAAACAACATAAGGCGACTGTATATAACGGTATGTATGCTGAGATTGTGCAGACGATTGATGATGCGGTTACTGCACAGCGTGCAGATGCTGGTTGGGCTGTAGACCAAGAAATAATGGATTTAGGTTGGGGTGGCGCAGCAATTTGGTACAATAGGATTGCTCAGAAAAATGGAACATTAATATCTGCGGTTCATAATGCCCCTGAAGTTGAAAAGTATCCCGATATAATGGAACGCGTAAGGTTAGCGAACTTACGTGAAAACTTTAATGTCGGACCTGATCGTTTATTTGCACCAGATTTTAGAAAAGACGCACCATCTCCCTATTCTGTGCCAGGGGAAGATGTGATTGGTAGTGTTTTAAACAGAGTTTATATGTATTGGGAAGAAGACGGCTATCGTACAGATGATTTGGCAAGTCAAACGACTAAGACAGATAATATTATATTAGATACAATCAACTTAATTCTAGGGACTGAAGGGTTGTTTGAGATTTGTAAAAATAAAGACATTCACCCATTGGCACAATTATCTGCTGTTGGTAAATCTATGTTAGACCGCTCGATTGGGTCATTTGGTCTAGCTGTTGGTTCAGGACTTCTCGGGTTGTTTGAAGGGAAAAGTAGTAATGTTGGTCAATCTTTTGCAAACTTCTTTAGCACTATGGCGGGTATTGGATTACTAATTGGGTTTATTCTATTCTATGTACTTCCATTCTTCCCTTTTATATATTTCTTCTTTGCTGTTGGCGGTTGGATTAAAGGAATTTTTGAAGCAATGGTTGCAACACCATTATGGGCATTAGCGCATTTACGCGTTGACGGCGATGGTATTCCAGGGGAAGCGGCGATTGATGGCTATTTCTTAATATTTGAAATATTTATAAGACCTATTTTAATTATCTTTGGGTTGCTGGCTTCTATCGCAGTGTTTTCAGCAATGGTGAAAATTTTAGGTAATATATTCTACCTAATGACAAGTAACGTCTCTGGTAGTGATGCAAGAACAAATGCGACGTGTTTCCAAGCACCTGCTGCAAACGATATAAGCGGTGGTGGTTTGATTGATCCTGCGGCGCAAGCAGGAGAGTTAACTAACGGTACGATTGATGAGTTCTTCTTTACCATTCTCTACACGATACTTGTGTATATGATTGGAACAGGTTGTTTCAAATTGATTGACCTTATTCCTAATCAAGTTCTACGCTGGTTGAATATTTCTACACCAACATTTAATGATGGTCGTTCAGATCCAACGCAAGGGTTGATGATGTATGTATCCCTTGGTGGATCTAAGTTCTCCCAATTGGGTAATGTTTTCAAAGGCGGCTGATAACCTAAAAGATAAAATTTCTAAATCATTCCAGTCACTAATTTTCAGGGTACATATACATGAACGATATCTTTAAGATGCCAAAGGTAGAAAACCTTTGTCAGGTTCCAACACCAATTTATGAATTAAAAAAGCTTTCTACATTTTTAAACGGCCCACGTATTTTTATAAAACGCGATGACATGATTGGTCCGCCAAATGAAAATAGCGGTAACAAAACACGCAAACTCCAATACCTAGCAGGCGAAGCTTTGGCTAATGGTGCAGATACGCTAATTACTGAAGGCGGATTGCAATCAAACCATTGTCGCCAAACGGCAGCGGTTGCTAAAAAGCTAGGATTAGATTGTCACATTATTTATGGGTGCCATCGTCCTGATAAGTTAGATGGCAATGCGTTGTTAGTAAATATTATGGGGGCTACACTTCATTTTGCAGGAGAGGTTTCCAGAGCAGAAAAAAGAAAAGAAGTAGTCGAAGAGTTAAGTGAAAAAGGAAAGTCTCCTTATGATTTTTGTGCTGGTGGTTCTACCAGTACAGGCGCGCTTGGTTATGTTTTCTTCTTTGAAGAATTGATGAAACAAGAGAAAGAGTTAGGGGTAGAATTTAACCATCTTTTCCATTGCTCAAGTTCGGGAGGTACGGAGGCAGGGCTTGTGGTCGGTAAGAGCGTCTTTGGCTGGAAGGGTATTGTTCATAGTGTTGTGAACGACCCTGTGGCTAATGGGTATACCCATAGAGAGTACGCCAAAGTTTTACTAGATGAAATTAAAGACAGGTTTAATTTGGATATTAAAACAAGCAATGAGTGCCATGATTACGCCGATGAAGGTTATGGTGAGACAACGCATGAAGATATAGAGGCGATTAAATTGTTTTTAGAGCATGAGGGTATTTATATTGACCCTGTTTACGGTGCAAAACCAGCAAGGCAGCTTATTAAGTCGATAAAAAATGGTGCTATAGCAAAAGATGATATTGTTTTGCACGTGCATACAGGTGGTCATCCGACAATGAACAATGAAAGATATCAAGAGATATATAGAAGTATTAATCCGTGGTAATGCTTAATGATTAAGAGCCTATATAAGGCAATAAGGAAGCTACCATAAAATGGTAGCTTCCTTATTAGACTCACCCTTTAATTCTTAATGTACCGAAGAAGCTACAACTGTGTTGCCTTGCGGTGCTGAATGTAACCACCATGCTTGTTGGTTAATTGAAAAGATTGGCTTGTAGTGTTGAACTTGGCTAACAGCTACTGTTGTTTTGATTTGGTTATCTAACAACATTGGACCATTATCTGTGTAAACAATTAATACAGCGTGTGGAACGTTCTTTTGTAAATCTTGAACGATTGCAATACGCATACGGTCTTCTGGAACACCTAAGATACGAAGTGCAGTGTATTTTGCAATTGCGAAATCTTCACAGTCACCACCTTTAGATAGAAATTCCACTGGTGTTGCCCAGTAATCAGTCTTTCCGTAGTTTGCAGCATCTGTAATATAACGCTTTGAATTCATTAGATCATTTACCTTGGACGCCATTCTGTTTAATGGCAGACCTTTCATCGCTTGAAGGTCACCTCTAAGTTGTGAAATATGCTTTTGTGCATTTGGTTGGTTTAAAGAAGCGTCAAATCGATCAAACATATTTATCCATTTGGTAAATGCTTTTAATGAATGTGACTTCTTCTCAACCGAGTTAAAAATTTTCGGATGACTTGCAACAGATGCGAAAGACGCCTGAACAAGTGAAATTTTTGCTGGTGCATCTTTAATCTGCCCGGCACGTGCTTGCTTAGCAAAGCCCATAGATGCGATTGAAATAAAGACTGCCACACCTGCCATCATAATACGAAGCGTGAACTGCTCCATCAATGTACGACGGATAACACCGCTTGAGACCATGTGGTCTTCTACAAGTACATGTCCTAATGGTTTATGACTTTCTTTACTGGATTTCAGCGCCTGTTGTAGTTGCGCGTCGGATAGCACACCGTCTAAAACGAGGAGTTCCCCTAGGCGGTTTCTTTGTAACCGCGATTTTAGTCGGGATAGTATCCCTCTGTTATTTGTTATTTCTTCTTGCACTTGTAACCCCTTCTTTAAAAAGTTGGCAAGTTATGCCCCTAGTCCTTAAGTATGACTCAAATTTATGTACAAATTATTAACAAATTATAGAAAATGCCCATTTTTTCGGAAAAACCTTCATTTTGTTAGGATTTTCGAGCATAGGACGTTATATTCCGTACATATTATTAAGTTTAACATGATGAGAATTAATATTTTATGAATGATTTGAACAACTTAGTTAAAAACATAGAAAAAGCGTCAATATTGCTCGTGGGCGATATTATGCTGGATAAATTTATCTATGGGGCAGTAAACCGTATCTCTCCTGAAGGTCCAATCCCTGTATTAACCGTTAATCGTGAAGATCATATGTTAGGTGGTGCAGGCAATGTTTTGGCTAATTTATGCGCTTTAGGGGCAAAATCACACATAATTTCGACTTTGGGTAATGACTTAGACGGACAGGCTATAATCGAAAAAATTGAAGAAATTCAAGGGTCTAGCCAGAATTTTTTCCACGATGCGAACCGTCCAACAAGCGTAAAGACGCGTTATTTAGCCCAAAATCAGCAATTATTAAGGGTAGACCACGAAAAGAACCATCCAATTGAACAAGAACTTAGCGAAGAGATTTTGTCTTATATAAGGACAATTATTAAGAAATATGACGTTTTAGTTCTTTCAGATTACGGTAAAGGCTTGTTGAGTAATGATTTCATCGCTGAAATCATTGAATTAGCCAATCAAAATGATATTCCAGTCGTTGTTGATCCAAAAGGCACAGATTTCAGCATCTATAAAAGTGCGACGTTGGTTACACCGAATAAAAAGGAATTATCTGAAGCGACATCTAATATGTCAGTGGCAAGTGATATGGAAGTGACAGTTGCTGGTCAGGCACTCATTAAACAAAGCGGTATCCAAAATGTTATTGCCACGCGTTCAGAAGACGGCATGAGCGTAATCTGTTCTGATGAAGCGGGTAATTTTTTAGAGCCTGTGCATTTACCAACCCGCGCATTGGAAGTATTTGATGTGTCAGGTGCTGGCGATACGGTGGTTGCAATGATTGCAGTCGCGCTTGCGGCTGGGTGTGATTACGTCGAAGCGGCGGAGCTTGCGAATGTTGCAGGCGGACTAGCGGTTGCCAAGGTCGGTACAGCGATTGTGCCGCTTGATGAGGTGTTGGCTGCGAAGGACGAGAACGCAAAAACAAGCAAGTCACACATTGCGCCCATATATAATGACAGTAAACGTGCCGCGGAACAGGTGCGTAAATGGCAAGAAAAAGGTCACAAGGTTGGTTTCACCAATGGGTGTTTTGATATTTTGCACCATGGGCATGTGAATTATTTGAACGATGCAAAATCACGATGCGATAAATTAATCATCGCGCTGAACCATGACCAATCAGTACGTTTGCTAAAAGGTGATAGCCGTCCAGTTAATGATGAAATGGCGCGCGCCAATGTTATTGGGGCGTTAGGCACTGTTGATATGGTTGTGTTTTTTGGCGCACAAGAGCAAGGGCAGGACAACACGCCCTGTGGTGTGATTGACGTGTTAAAACCAGACGTCTTTATGAAAGGTGGCGATTACACGATTGACCAATTGCCTGAAGCGAAGATTGTGCAGTCTTATAATGGTGTGGTGGATATTATGCCGTTATATGAAGGCTATAGCACCACCAATATTATTGAAAAAGCGCGTGCTTAAAGCGGTTTTATCGGCTTTGCCATAGTTTTAGGGCTTATCATCTAATTTATTACTGACAAGGCTATACGATTGGGATGTTTGCTGTTAGAATCATCGTCATAATTTAATCGTTTCGCAAATCGATGGGACAGTAATCATGAAAACGCAAATGAAATTCTCTTTACTAAGTGCAAGCGTGCTAGCGCTATCTTTAGGGGCCTGTTCAGGCACATCACCTAACTACATGCCGACTGGTTATAAATATCATAGCGATGTTTATAAATCACCGACACCACCACCAACCCCAAAATTAAATGTTGAACAACGTCAGTATATGGACGCGGCGCAAGCAGAACAGTTTAGAGATGGTGTTTATGAATTATTAGTACGCATTACAGAGCGTGCGGGTATGCCACCGAAACCAGTTTACGTGATGTCACCAGAGCCTATGACAGCGTTCTATGCGAATATCGATAATGACTTACGCGAATCTATGCGTAGCATTGGCTATGTATTATCTGACACACCAGTAGGTGCGTATGTGTTTGCATATGATGCAGGTATTATTGGTCAAGAAACAAAACAAAGATTGAGCAAAATAAAAAAACAACCAATGAGCACTGGTACGCCAAATGTTGCATTGACGTTGCAGATATTTGACTCACTGGGTGAAAACGCCCGTATGCTGACACAAGAAACAGGTCAGTTCTTTATTAGAGGGGCGGAAGCGCTACATATCCAACCACCTAGTTTTAAAAGAATGACAAACAACCAACGCGTTCAAAGACAAGCCGCTCCTGCGCAAGTACGTAGAGCGCCAGTTCAAAGACAGCGTCCAGTTGTTGAACAACAGCCAGTGATGCAAGCGCCAATGGCAGAGCCAATGATGCAACCAGCACCACAGCCAGCGTTTGAAACGCAAAGTTTGTCATCACAAGTACCAATGGGTGACATGTCGATGCAGGCGCCACAGCCACAGGCACCAATTGTTGCGAATAGCTCAACATTATCAAGTGCCCCATATGTAGATTCATATATTGATGATAATGGAACATTGCATTCACCGAGTAGTAGCGATAGACCGTCTATGGGAACATCAACTCGTCCACGCGTTTCAAGAGCGCAGTAAAATTTAAGCTTAGAAAATTTAAATTATATTTATTATCGCGCCAATAGGACGCGGTAATAATGGTATGTGCCTGCTGGTGGGTCTGTGTCACCTTCAACACACCCTTCTGAATGGCCACGAATATGTCCTGTTCCATCGTTTAATGTTCTATCTCCTGCACCAAACACACCATCAAAAAGAGTCCCATAACCAAAACCGATAGCATCTTGAGGGGGGGCGCCAGCGGGGTTTGTTATTTCGTTTTTATCATTTACTAATAAGCAAAAATCTAATGTTACATTCATTAAAACACTCATAAGTTCATGGCAGCCGCCTCCGTTGCAGAAACTTCCAATTTCCAAGACTTCATTTTGCGCCGTGAAAATCCAATCAGTTGGAATGACTTGAATGCCTTCAGGTGGTTCGCGGTAGGTGGCACCGCCACCCTGAACATCAAAAATTTGTCTGGTGGGTGTGTCAGTAATATCGCCATAAGCACTGTCGGCATTTGGGTGAGCGAAGCGTATATCGCTTTCGCTGAAGCCATTTCTTAAAACATAAGTGACTGCGCGTTCAAGTTCATTGCCGTAGGATTGTACATCGTTGACGCGCAGTTCCAATGTTTCACGGTCGATACCTGCCCCTGGGGAAGTTGAGCCTTTAACCATGACGACGAGAAGCCCAAGCAAGAAAAGCGCCCCCAAAATATAAACGAGAATATTTCCAGCTTGTGTATTGTGAGAGGGTTTATTTTTTTGAGGCTGAAGCAATGACATAATCATCTACAACTCTATTTTTTTTTAGCAGATGTCTTGTTAGTCAAAGGAGCAATTGGCATACAATCTGAAATATAGTTACAGGCTTTATAAGCGTCATCACGTGACATACCACCAAGACGCGCACGGAAAACCATATTTTCTTTGGTACGCAATGGCACCGCCATCGGGCTTACGTTTTGAAAATTAGTAGGTAGTTTATTCATCGCGGTTCTTAGGGCATCATCTGTTGCTAAGCGGCTAGTGAAAGCACCAATTTGTACAGACCAACGCCCGACAGAGTTAAGGGGGCGTGTTGGTTTTGCGGGCAGTCCTGCGCGCGCGGTCTTTACCGCGCCAGCTTGTGGGGCAACATGATTTGCGTTTATCGCCTTATAAGTCCTACCTTTATGAACAGCAGCAGTCATGCGGGCGGTTTCAATACGTTTTGCTTTTGCAGCTAAAGCAGCTCTTCTCTGTTCAACTTTTTTCAGCTGTTCACTTTGTATGCTTGTATTAATAACTTTGTAGTTCGTCGCAATCTCTTTTTTCTTAGGAGTAGTTGGTGGCATAATAATTTGTGTATTGCTCTGGGCTGTTTTGTTTTGCAATGCAGTGAGAGAGGCATATGAATTCGGTGTATTTATAGGAGCACGATTAGGTAAGCCTGCAGTAGCGGCATTTGGGTAACCTGGTTTACGTCCAGGCACGGGTGGTTTCACAACAGCGATGCGCATTCTTTTAGCTTTTGAAAAACCCTTATCTAAAATCACAGCCATGTGCGCGTTACGGGTTTTTCCGCTACGACCACCAAATACAACCCCAATTAAACGACGCCCATCACGACGTGCAGAAGCGACTAAGTTAAAACCAGAAGCATTAATGTAGCCAGTTTTAAAGCCGTCCATACCTTTATAAGTTTCCATCAAGCGATTATGGTTACGATAGGTTTTTCCACGATAGGTAAAGTTTTTGGTTGAGAAATATTTATAGTAATGAGGGTAGCGTTGTAAAATATAACGCGCTAATTTCGACATATCACGCGCAGTTGTAATTTGTGCGGGGTGATGCAGACCAGACGCATTTTTAAAACGTGTTTTATTCATACCGATTGTTCTGGCGCGGTTTGTCATGATGACTGCAAAACGACTTTCTGATCCACCTAAATGTTCCGCCAAAGCGATAGCAACATCATTGGCTGATTTTGTCACAAGCACATAAATTGCATCTTTAATTTTAATGCGTGATCCAACTGGCAGTCCTAATTTAGAAGGAACAGCTTTTGCTGCACGACGAGACATGACAATACTGTCATTCAATTTAATATCACCGCGATCTAGTGCCTCAAACGTCATTAAAAGCGTCATCATTTTTGTTAATGAGGCAGGGTGGAGGCTTTTATTGGCGTTCTCTTGGGATAAAACAGTGCCTGTATTGGCATCAATCACTAGGGAAGCATATTTCTTATTAGGTGTTTTTTTTTTTT
>JAMASZ010000079.1 GCA_023301585.1 Alphaproteobacteria bacterium
AAGCACGCCAGGCCCGATGCGTAAGGCGCGGCGCATAATGCCTCAACATCTAAATGGCTACGCTCGACACATGACGCCATGTTTTGTAGGGGGGATAAATCGCCAGTAACAATATGAATGCCAACTTCTAAATTTTGCCCCGTCATACCACGTGGCTCACGGATACCTTCTTGCCCATCAATATTGTAATAAACAGGAATGGTGTGAATCATTTCATAATTCGCGCTGATAATCTGTTCCTGCGCTTTTGCCAGCGCACGTTTCATATCATTTTCAGTAATTTCTTGACCAGAGATTGTGATATTGGCGGACACATTATAAGTATCCAATTGAATTCCTGGAACATTCACAATCACTTCACGGAGGGGATAGCCCTTCATCGATTCTGCTGCCATATTTTCAGCGGTATGAACAGTTTGCCTTATGGCGTTATCGGCAGCTTCGATATCAATAATAGCGCCACCCTTTACGCCTTGCGATGCGTGATAGCCAACACCAATCACTTCAACCCCACCTTCATCATCGGCAATACGACCAATGAAGCAGGCAATTTTATGCGTTCCAATATCAAGAGCCGCTAATAAAGAGCCGCGCGGTTTAGGTTTTTGTTTCATATTATTTATTCTTTTAATTAATTTCGCATAGAAGTCATGCGGATAGATTCGATAGAGAGTATATTCAGATTATATTTGACCGCCAGAGGATAAATTCACATTACTATAATTATCTTCATATTCTTGCACGGCGCCCGGTTTTGTTTGCACAATGATGCGGTCGCTTTCGCGTAAATCAATTACTTGGATATCCTTATCCATCAAGTTTTCACTACCGTGCTTGACCGCCAAACGACGTAACGCTAACGGTATTTCACCTTCTGGTAACTTCACGGTCACACCTGATTTTAGCGCCAAATTCCATCGCCTGCTAGACACATAAGTCACTGCCTCGACACGGTCTTCAATATCAGGTTCTGATTCTAACAACCTTAAAATTTGCGGTGCCTGCTTTGGGGCGTCGCTCCCAACAACAATAATAAAGTCTTTAAAACGGTTTAATTTATGGTCGGTCACAACCTCACCTAAATCATCAATAAGTGTCAGGCGTTTTTTACGTTGCCAAAGCGCCATCGGCACGCGCTCCTCTAATGCAATATAAATTGTATCAGGCAAGCGACGTTCAACACGCACTGTTTTTACCCAAGATAATTGCTCAATACGTTTTTGTTTTTCATTTAAATCAAATTGAAATAAAGGATCATTTTTTTGAATATTCAAAATAGCCATTAGGGCATCACTATCCGTATAGTTACGCCCCTCGACCAAAATATCTTTGACTTTAAAACCAGCGCTTGAAGAAGTGGTGATAATTTTGTTGTGGCTCCAATTAGCGAGCCTTGTAGAAGTATCCGACAAAAAGAACCACGCGCCCAGCCAGCCTATAAAGGCAATAACGCCAAAGACAACGCCCAGACGTTTACCCCAAAAGATTATGCGCTCTGCTGATGAAGAGCGTCTTTTGAGGATTGAACTGCGTCTTGTTCCTCTTGATTTTGTATATTTGCGTGACATTTTGCGGTTTCCACCAGATGAGAACATAGTTTGACGAATGATATACCATTAAGTTCTGGCTGAATCAGGGCGACTGATCCGGGCGCCAAACCTGGCATGGTATTAATTTCTAAAAAGTATACCGCATCTTTACCCGTTTTGGAAACATCATATCTAAAATCACAACGCGCTAATCCAGAACAGCCTAAAAGTTTAAAGACATCTTCAGAATCTTGCATTGCTTTTGCAGCTACTTCCGTAGGAACATCGGCTGGTGTCACAAGCTCTGTGCGCTTATCGCTATATTTTGCTTCATAATCAAAAAAGCGTCCTGGGAATTTAATTTCTGTAACACCTTGCGCCTTACCGTCAAGGACAGTCACATGAATTTCACGCCCTTCGATAAATTTCTCAACCAGCACTTCATTACCAAACACCCAGTTTGCTTCATCAAGTGGTTTTTGATTTTCACCTTCGGTAATAATACGAACCCCAACACTAGAACCTTCATTCAGTGGCTTCACCACATAAGGACGCGGCATTACTTTTTCCGCTAGCACTTCTTCTTTGCTCGCAATCACGCCATGTGCGCATTGAACACCAATGCTTTCCGCAAGCACTTTCGTCTTTGGTTTATCCATACCAATCGCAGAAGCCACTACATTTGAGTGTGTGTAAGGAATGTTCAACGTCTCAAGCACTCCTTGAATAACCCCATCTTCTCCGCCCTGCCCATACAGGTTATTGAACGCAACATCTGGTTTTGGGTCAAGTGCCGCAACAAGCTCACCCAAATCACGCGTGACATCAATAACACTGACATCATAACCGCCTTCTATAAGCGCCTGCTCAATCGCAGTGCCCTTCATCAACGACACTTCACGTTCGGCTGACCAGCCCCCCACTAATAATGCTACTTTTTTTGTCATGCTAGATGCTCCCCAATTCGTCTTATTTCCCATCGTAGCGCGATTCCATAACGTTCTGAAACACGTTTACGCACTTCTTCCCCTAAATCTTCTAAATCTTTGGCGGTGGCATCACCTGCATTAATCATAAAATTGCAGTGTTTTTCTGACATCATCGCGCCACCAATTTTCAACCCCCGTCCGCCGACGCTATCAATAATTTTCCAGACTTTCGTATCCAATGGCAGTTCCGCTTTTTCCAAATCTTGCTGTGATGGGTTCGCAAAAGTAGACCCGCCCGTTTGCTCACGAATAGGCTGCGCTTCTTCGCGACTTTTCTTGATATCAGCTATTCTTGCCTTAACAATGTCAGGCGTTTCTTTTTCAGAACGAAACGTTGCGTTAGTAAATAAAAAATCAGTAGAAAGGTCAATATGACGATAAGTCATGCCCATTTCTTCTGGCGTGAAGCTATGAAGCGCTCCATTTTTATCAAGCGCTTCACAAGAAATCAAAACGTCTTTTATTTCAGTGCCGTAACAACCAGCGTTCATACGTAGCGCGCCCCCAATAGAGCCAGGAATACCGCTTAGAAATTCCAATCCGCCCCGTCCCGAATCTGCTGAAATCTGTGCTACATTAGAATCTAGCGCCAACGCTCCAGCCGTGACAGTACCATCATCATTCATGCTAATTTGCGAGAACT
>JAMASZ010000080.1 GCA_023301585.1 Alphaproteobacteria bacterium
GGGAGGAGAAAAAGCGAGGAAGGAGAGTAAAAAAGAGAACGGCGGTGTGTGGAAGCACCAGCGCCGGCAGCAGCAGAACCAGCAGCAGCGGCGGCAGCAGCAGCAGCAGCAGCAGCAGCAGCAGGAGTAGTATCGTGCTATGGATACAAAGAGCGTAAAAAGGCACGCCAAGTAGATAACTACGCCAGCAGGGAATGCATTCTTCGTGCGGCGGCTGGTGCACTTGCGTGTAATTGCATATGTTGCTATGAGGAGGAGGAGAAGGACGTGTCCTGCCTCTCTCTCTCTCTCTCTCGTTAAAACAGCGATAAAAAAGAATGATAAACACGACGCCGGTCAGCAGCAGCGGTAACAGCAGTGCATTTCTTACAACAGCAGAGAGTAATGCTCACGCTCTTTGATTACTTCGAAGATATAATGATGCTGGAAGAATATAAAGTCGTCGTCAGCGGCGGCTGGGTAATGATTGCACTTTTTCAAAGAACTGAGATTCCGCAGCCGGCGCTGGCGACGCTCCAAAATCGCCGTCTTCTCTGCTAAACTTTCCGAGCTTCCATATAGACTAGCAATATCGAATCCTAAAACACAGCCGCTGCCGTCCTCATCGTCCCTTTTGCGCTTCTTGTAAGGTTTCTCTTGAGAAAAATTATAGCTCCCTGGCAGAAAGTCGTCGTTTGCGAAATGTTTCACTACAGCACAAAGTCCCCCTGCAGAAGTAAATCAGATTACAGTGGGATGTGGGAAAAGTGTAAATTGCTATAGTTACCAATACAGCTTTTATTAATAACATAGTACGTAGGGAGAGACGAAGGCGACACGACTGCAGGTCTTTTGTCTATGACTAGCTGCTTCAGGCAAACGTTGAATGCATACGATGCAATTGTCAATTTCGTGCAATCGACTGGGTGCATGTTAAAGCGCTCGTAAAGACTTCTCGTGAACAGTACAAACGAGGCAAGTGTGAGTTCACAATCACGTTTTAGGTAGTATTCTAGAAAAAGTTAAAAAGCATGTTAACACAAATTGAGACGTAAAAGTGAGTAACAGACCCAAGTACTCCTTGATTGACTTGCACCCGAGTGAATTAAAGTCGGCTAAAGCTCGGTCTATGTCGAGTTGATTTGCGTCCTCCTGCTTCAACACGTTGAACCATGCACCGGGTTCTGAGGGTAGCTGTTTTTCATTAAGCTTGTCATGACTAGTAATGTAACCAAAGGGGAAAACCATTTTTTGTTCTTTTAATCCCACCACCTGGAGGAAAGAGAACACGAATAAAGGTCTCATATTACTTTTAATTGCACAAGGCTACTGACCTGCGCCAATTTAGACAGAGATGTCCCTGGGGAGAGCAAACTCGAGATGTCTGTAAAGACCACTTTCCCCTCTCCGTCTCCAGTTTTAAACGTCATTTTGGGATACTTTGTGTCGCTCTCTCTGTCTCCTCTGACGGTTAGGTTAATCCGAAACTCTGAGTGGAGAACGTGTCTCATCACCTTACTGTAATTCCCAAAACAATTAATGTGGCGGCGCCACCAACAATTAAAAAACATTGGCTTACCCAATTAAAGGATGGTCATATGAGGTTCCATTTAAACTCCCGACATAGGTCGTGTTACTGATCCTATTTAAATGTTCTTGGCAGCGATAAAAGATTGTCCCACTCCATGCCTCTTCTGCCTCATTCTCCGATTTTCCCGACACTTCAAAGAAGCGGCAGTGCGCCTCGTATATACCATGGAGTTTCGTGATAACAGGTCTTAACAGATCCAATTTATATTCCTTCAGATCTTTTGAGATTTCAAGTAGAGTGGCGCAAAACCGAGACATTTCTCGTTCGCAATTTGCACCCACATCAAATATTTCCACATTCATAGATGAGGGGGCAGCCTTGAAATTCCACCCTAAACCTAAGAGCGTTGGAATTTGTGTAGCCGCAAGTCCCGTCTGCGTGTGCTTCTCCCTGGTGACAGAGTCAAAGACACAGGCGTCATCGCCGGCCTCGGGGACGCTAACTGTGACCGACTCGAGGTCCATGGCGGCAAGCGAGACCTCAAAGCACCTCTCCAGGGCGGGCAGATGTTCATTAAATCCAAGAATCTCGTAATATTCCCTGGCATCGGATTTATAGTTAAAGTTCTTTTCTGGCCCGTCTGGGGTAATCTTGTGTCTGTGCGTCAGGTATGCCTGCTCGCAAATTTCACATTTGCATTTAAAATCTCCTTGCGCGTTCTCCCTCTCTCGGGACTCCTTCTTTTTTGCGAATGTTGGCAACGGTTCAGTCATGCCAAACCGGTAGGCCTCCTTACTAGTCTTGAGTCTCTTCTCCAGGAGGCCGCTTCGCACACGCTCCGCGCCAATCTCGTCCACAGTGAACGCAGCGAACTCTTTAGTATTAGAGTCGTTCGAGATAAAGACGTAAATTAATCTCCCCTCAGCGTTGCCAATTTTCCCAACAGAAAGTGCATTAATCCTGTTGGAAAGAAAAGTGTCTTTCTTTCTCGCTCCGCATCCCTTGTTGTAAAGAATCTGCAATCTCAAGTCTTTCTTCACATAGTTTGATTGAGACATGAGATTTAGCAAATCTCCTCTTCCCTGAAGTGCAAGGGAAGGAAAAAGCGCACAGACAGCCAGTTCTGGCGAGGAAGCAAATTGGATTCGTTTGGCCAGCGCTGCTTCACATGCGATTGGATTACACCTTAATAAAAGATGAGGCGGGCAAACGGACACCACATTTGTGTCCACGTCGTAGAGCAAGGTTAGCGTATATCTTGGGAAAGGTCTCCTCATAACTGCTTGGAGAGCTCCGTTGTCAAACATCTTTACATAGGAGGTGGCAGTGTAGATTCTAAAGGCATAACCCTCCGGCAAACACTTTAACAATCGAGAGCAGTGGGAAAAGTTATCAAAGCTAAAAAACCTCGGGGCCTGCAGAGGATCGGAACTTTTAAATAGCGCTGCTGCAATGGCTGGATTCGAGTCGCCGGCCTGAGAGAGAGTGCTCATATCTTGGGAATAAAAATACATGCACAATTTCATAACTGACTTTTCATAACAGTGTGTTGCGTTACCTAGTCGTATATCCATTCCTTTGGACAAATAGCTCGTGTACAACTTTTCAGCATCCCGACCGCAAAAAGCGGCCGTTTTCATAAATACGTCCCTGCTGGGATTCATGCCAAGGCTCTTAATTGGATGATCCAATTGACTATTTCAGCAACGTTCAAGCCCGAGCGTGGGAGAAACACGTTTTCCAAAATAGTCGTCACTTCCGCCTCTGTGTAGTTATATTCCAACTCTTCCAAGTTAAAATCCTCCGTGATTAAAAATGGCCGTTCAATTAGCGTGCTTTGATCTCCTGCGTGGTCGCTGCAGTAGAATAAACTGTACGTGCCGTATTCTCTGTCTTCTAGCACGACATTGCACGTAATTGTATGTTCTATGTCTGTCACTTCTTCCTCAATTCGAAAACTGATAACCTCCTGTCTCACATACACTGCTAGCTGAGCGGGTGAAATCCCAAACGGGAGCCGAATATACCGAGTCTTTATGCTTTCTTGAGTGTTGACCACTGGGCGAATTACGGTCTGAATAAATGGCTGGCGACTATATGTCCTAGAGTGTGCAGCGCGCAGCGCGTCCAAACTACGAAAATAATTCCTTGTCGCTGTCCTCGTTCGGTACGCACCGCTTCTCAACATTTGTGATCTGACGTCGGGTCATTTAACCTTCCCTTAAAAACTTTGCATATATTTTCTCCGCCGAGAACATTTAGAGAACAAAAGATTAAGTGCAAAACACACGTTTTGCATATAAACTTTTGTTTCTAAAGTAAGAGTGTCCTACCTGTTTACGTAGTCTCTGTGGTGAATTCAAAAACTCTTATGTCGTCGGGGGGCGGCGGCGGGTTGATGCGGTAGCACTTACTTCCACGGTAACACACTGAGATAAACAGAGGACGATCTCGGAAATTCGTCTCCTTTTATACTTGTTCCAAATCAGGTATCATGTCGCGGATTACTTCATAGCTTTTAAGTAAATAAGTTCCCTCGCGGGTCCACTGAAGTAAATTCGAGCGATTTACTACAGTGCCGCGACCGGGTACAAGAAAGCCATTAGCAATTTCCGCATCATTGACCTTGCCAAACCGCTCCTATGAAGCAAAAGAAGCTCTTTATGTAGTGAGCGGGCGGAGCGACCAAATATATGAAGCAAGTCACTTCATATCCGCGACGGGCGCGGCGGCGGCGTCGGCGTCAAAAAGTGCAGGAACACAAATTTACAGTGGATCTGCCTTGGAGTTTGGTCGCGGCGCTCGATCATAAAGTAGGTATGTAGTGAAAACGGCTCCATAGATTCCGGCGGCGGCGGCGGCGGCGGAGACCAGGAAGTTGTTTGGGACTTTGTTCGCGGAAGCCTCTATTTATTAAGTAAATTGGAGTGCTAGCTTATTTCCTCAGATAGTATAAAACATGGCAGGGCATCCGTTATGCAGTCAGTCAGAATTCGAGTTTTGACTTGTTCACAAGAAGAAGGAGGAAACTTAGGTGACGAGCAACAACAGCAACAACCATGCCCGTCAGCACCGAGCCGATGCCGGTCAACTCCGTGGACGCCCCCCAAGAGAACTGCGATCGAAGTCGACGCGGAGAAACTCCCACCCGGGAGCAGGTGCAGCATGAGCAGTATGAGGACGGCGTGCTGTACTCTCTCACGATCACGCCCACGGCCATGGCCGTCAGCGAGGAGGGCGAGGCCGGCAAGGTGAGTACAGCAAAACATACAACAAGTTGTGCTTACACATTATTTTTTAACTTGGTGGTTATTACTTTTTAGGGAAAAACCTTGCCACCCTTCGCAAGGAGCTTTACAAAGACCTTCACTAACGGTTCCACCCTAACTGTGACCGCTCAGACGTCCTCCATGTTCAATAAGGAGAAAGAGAACATTCAGACTTTCGGGCGAAACTACAGGAACCACTACGGGAACCTTGTGGTGCTGCTCGAGTACAGAGACCACGAGAGGAGCAAGGACTACGTGCACGTGTGCACCTGGTTCGACTTCCTTGTCATGTTCTACGGGCAGAACATCAACTGCCTCAAGTTGGGACTCTACGCTGACAGT
>JAMASZ010000081.1 GCA_023301585.1 Alphaproteobacteria bacterium
CTTAAATGCGGCCAGTCAGATTGGTGATGATCGTTTGCAAAAGCAATCACGAGGTTACGTTGTACCAGATTCCTTTACACACGGATCGTCAGCTCAGCGTAAAACATGGTTTAAGCGCGGCTTTGAAAGCGGCCAAATTAGTAGCTGTGATACATTTCAAACAGGCGTTATATAATTTAAGAAACGGCTCGAATTGACTGGAGCGGTTGAGCGTTATTAACAATTTGATCGTCTTCTACATATCTGTCTGAATATGTAGAATACCACGTTGCAAGCTCTGCAAGGCTTTGTTTTAAGTCTATTTTTGGTTCCCATCCAAGAGCAGTAATCTTATCCCAATTCACGGCATAACGACCATCGTTGAACGGGCGATCTTTAACGTAAGTTATATATTTGTCTTGATCTAAACCAAAGAGCTTGCAAAGTTCTTGAGCAATTTCAATGTTTTCAAATTCTTGTGTTGTGCCAATATTATAACATTCGCCAATCTCGCCTTTTTCATTCAGGATTTTTAAGGCATTTGTAAAATCACGCACGGCTAAAAAGTGACGCTTATTTTTACCATTGCCATGAAGTGTTAATTTCTGATCTTGCATTAACATTAAAGTAAATTTTGGAATTATTTTTTCAGGATATTGGCGCTTACCAAACATATTATTTGCACGGATCATTATAACAGGTAATTTAAACGATCGTCTGAAACCATGGATAATCATTTCTGCTGCAGCTTTAGAAGCGGAGTAGGGGTTCGTTGGCTTAAGAGTGGTATCTTCAAACGCATGGCCTTCCATGACCTCACCATAAACTTCATCGGTGCTAACGTGAATTATCTTTGTAACATTTAGGCGACGGCATGCTTCCATTAAGCAATGTGTGCCAACAACGTTTGTTTTTGAAAATTCTAAAGAATTACCAAAGGAATTATCAACGTGACTTTCCGCGGCGGCGTGAATGAGAAGATCGGTGTCTTTTAAAACGCGCATACACATATCTAAATCGCAGATATCACCAACGATGAGTTCGAAATTTTTCTTTTCAATATGATGTTTGACGTTACGTATGTCTGCGGCATAGGTCATTTTATCGAGAACAACGACTTTGGCATCAGGATAGCTTTCCATGAACTCATCAACGATATGAGAGCCTATAAAGCCTGCGCCGCCTGTAATTACAATTTTTTGCATCGAATCTACCCCTTGTTAATACGGATATTTTTATAGAACTTTAAGGGGCTAAACAAGTTTTTTCATAATATTGTGGTATTTAAAGGCTGACATTTTGCAATTAAGTCTGTAAAAAATACGATATATGATGATGAAACCTAAAAAAAATGCTTTCATTCTAACATGGGCTTGCTGGTCCTATAAACAGATCGGTGCCCATCTCGCTTAGCCAGCTTCTAACAGCCTTGGTTGTAAACTCTGCATCATGATAACTACGAATATGATTAGGCATTCCATATTTGATGAATAAATCTTCTAATACCTCAAAGGCATCATCACTTTTTAATTTACGGTTTCTAATAATTGCTAAGCAAATATGTAAAAAATTGTATTTTGCATTGTTTTTAAGATTCACAACGTTTAAAATTTGATAAATTTAATGAGTAAAGGGACGATTTATGTCTGGTAATTTAAAGGCTGTTAAACCAAAAAGTGCATTTTTAGATGTAAAAGCATTGGAAAATAAATTTTTAAATGCTGAAGCTAATATCGCAGTTATAGGGTTAGGGTATGTTGGCTTGCCATTAATTTCAGCATTATACGCTAAGGGTTTTAATACTGTTGGGTTTGATGTTGATGAGAAGCGCGTCGAAGATCTAAATGGAGGCGTTTCCCCAATTAAACATATTGGGTCGGATCATATTAAGGAATTGATTGATAGTGGGCAATTCATAGCGACAACTTCTTTTGAGATGCTTGGGCAAATGGATGCTGTCATTATTTGTGTGCCGACGCCTTTGACGAAGCAACGCGAACCAGATTTAAGCTATGTCATTTCGACAACTAAATGCATTGCAAAACATTTAAAGCCAGGGCAGTTGATTACATTAGAATCAACTACTTACCCTGGTACGACTACAGAAGTTATGAAGCCATTGATTGAACAGGAAACAGGTCTTGTTTCTGGTAAAGATTTCTTTTTAGCTTACTCACCAGAACGGGAAGATCCAGGAAATACAGGGTTTTCGGCTGAAAATACGCCTAAAGTTGTTGGTGGAGATGGGCCTGATGCCATGCTTTTAGCAAATGCTTTGTATGGAAAAATTATTTCTAAAGTAGTTCCTGTATCTTCTCCAGAAGCTGCAGAAGCAGTTAAACTTACAGAAAATATTTTCCGTGCTGTTAACATTGCTTTGGTTAATGAGTTAAAAGTGATTTATTCAGAAATGGGCATTGATATTTGGGAAGTTATTGATGCTGCAAAAACAAAACCTTTTGGCTTTATGCCGTTTTATCCCGGCCCAGGGTTGGGCGGTCACTGCATACCAATCGACCCATTTTATTTAACGTGGAAAGCACGCGAGTTTGATGTAAATACGCGTTTTATTGAATTGGCCGGTGAAATTAACGTTAGCATGATACGTTATGTAACAAATAATCTTGCGGAAGCATTAAATGAACATAAGCAAAAAGGCCTGAAGGGTTCAAAAATCCTGCTTTTAGGTGTTGCTTATAAAAGAAACGTTGATGATATGCGAGAGAGTCCATCATTAAAAATTTGGGAACGTTTTGAAGAAAAGGGTGCTATTGTTGATTACCATGACCCATATTTACTCGAAGTGCCTAAAACGCGGGAACATATAACCCTGATGGGCCGTAAATCTATCGAATTAACAGCGGATAATCTTAAGCAATATGATGCTGTTTTTGTAGCAACAGATCATGATAGTGTCGATTACGATTTAATATCGCAAAACTGTGATTTAATTATTGATAGCCGTAATGTCTTTGAGAGAAAAGGCATTAAAGGTGATAACATCATTAAAACTTAAAACTGATCTCTTAAAGGTATTATAAAATGATAAGTAAAGCATATGTCGCCGTAGCTGGTTGTGGACATTGGGGTAAGAACCTTGTGCGTAATTTTCATCAATTAGGCGCGTTGCATTCTGTTTGTGATAACAATCCAGACGTCTCTAAAAATATGGCCGAACAATATGATGTGTCGGTGCAAACATGGGAAGAAATTCTGGCCAATGCAGATGTTAAAGCTGTTGTAATTGCATCGCCTGCTCCATTTCATTTTTCTATGGCGAAAGCCGCGTTTAAGGCAGGTAAAGATGTTTATGTCGAGAAGCCAATTACCTTGAAGAATGAAGAAGCGCAGGAGCTTTGTGATTTAGC
>JAMASZ010000082.1 GCA_023301585.1 Alphaproteobacteria bacterium
TCGAGTTCTAACGCTATGCGCTATGACCCTCATGCGACTTGTACATATCTTCGATATATTGGAGATGAGGAAAGCTTAAAGTGGACTTAGTTAACAGAATTCTCATTTTATGTTTAGTATATTTTACCCCGTTCATCCTCGTTGCTTGGAAATACTCCAACGTCGCCGTCCTCTTCTTCCATGCTAGCATTCTTTTCCCCAAAGCTCTTTTCGAGCATCGAGCGAATTGCGGTCTCATCTAGCGGAGTGGGGGCAAAGAGAGGAGACGAGGTCGCCGAGCAATTGCATTGAGGAGCTTAAAAGACACTTTGTTATGCGAATTCACTTTTCATGCTTAGCATAGATTACCGCTCTCCTCCTCCTCCTCCTCCTCCTCAATTTGAAACAGTGCCTCTTCCTCCTCTGCCTCCTCTTGCTCAGTGACATTCTTTTGCCACTCCCCCAAGGTCTGCCAGAGCATCGAGCGAATTGAGGTCGCCTTCATGGGATCGGCGCAGACGGGGCAGACGGGGCACTTGCTCTCGCAAATGCATTCCGGGCAGTTTGAGAATTGCAAGCTAGCTGTCTCGATTACCTCAGTCAGTGACTCCGTCTTCTCCTCCGCCGCTTTTAAATGCTTTTTCAATTCATTCATGTAGTCTAAATGTGATTATAAGAACGTGGCATAGACGTATGAAATATGATGATTAGAATTACCCTCTTTAAAATGAGTCTTGAAAGTGTCCTCCAATAACATCTGTATATGTTTATCGGTGAACGTTGTCCCGATGCCTTAGATAAATCTCCGCATGTAAGCATTGTAATAGAGGTAAACTTATCTTACTCTTGAGGCGGATGATCATTTCGTCGATTGAGTACCCTATTGTGGCTCTTAGGGAGTCGTATCGCGCACGCTCGAGGAGCATGTGATGTTCAGTGCAGTTGACATCCTTAATGATCTTCTCGTCTTCATACGACGAGTAGTCGTATTCCTTCATGTCCTCCTCCTCCAGTCCCGTGAGGTTACTCTCTGTCTCTCCGGTCGCGTCGTAGATGGGCGCTGATTCGCTAGCATTACTAGCGTGAAACACCTCATCACACTGTGAAAATGTGACCCGATACTCAGATTCTAAGAGGAGGAGGCGGCGGTCATGACAACTATTAGAAAGTGTCCCAAAGACTCACCATTATAAACGACGCACATTCCTCCACATGGAGGCAACTGCTGGACTGCTAAATAGTCCATGTTCAAAAGGACGCCGATGCAGGAAATGATGCTGGACTCCATTCTGAAGCTGTGCTGATTCTCAACTGAATCTTCGACTAGGATTTTTGCAAACAGGTAAACTAGAGAGTCGAGAAGAATGCAGACTGATGCAGGAACTTAGAGAGTGGACGACGACGACGACGACGACATGATCAGACGCAGACGCAAAGGAATTTGAACTAGACAGTAGTAACATGCATGATTGTGATTGTATTTCCAGTGAGAGAGAGAGAGAGACAAACAACTGTACCGTTACGTTATGTCATAATTTGATAATGTAGTAGTCTGTGTGCCCCGAAGGCGTTTCCTCCGGATCCGAAGGCCAACCCCTGCCCCCCCAAAGGGGCGGCATCAAGCCTATAAAGGTGCCCCAATTGGGGGGGCGAGGTACTGGCAGTAGTTACAGTTTCTCATTTGCTGTAGATTTACGTGATATTCCTCCACGTCTTGGCCCATTGTAAGGGTGCAGATAACGGGGGCCACGAGCCCGTGCCGCCAGATGGTTGCAATGCCGCGTTCTCTCAACACCCGGGCAGCGACGACCTCGAGGGGGCTGGGCTCCGCCGCCAGCCGGACGAAGCCAGGGGGAGCGGGCTGGTTATTTTGCATGTTGGCAGTGGGGTGTCGTCCGGCTGGCGTCTTGATTGGATGAATCTGGCGGACACGTCTCGTGGCTTCCCTAGGCCGCTGGACTGGCAGGATGAGGATGAGGTGCTGGAAAATCTCTCGAGGGAATGGGGGGCCTTCAGGTGTTGCTGTTTATCCGTCAGGTGGTTGCAGCTGCTGGTAATGCTTGCTTTCACTTTCAAAATCACCAGCTTTTATAGGAAAATGACCGGCGGACCACTATGAAAGCTTCAAACTATGTCACTTTTAATCCTAATTTTCGAGTATATTTAGTAACATTTTTTAAAAAAAAATTACATCAATGTGTAGAGTGAACTTTCCTCTACATGACCATCTAAAAAAAATGTCAAAAAGAACAATTTTTAATCGCTTTATTGAAGTACGAACGCGCGCGATCCAATCAGGGGGGGAAAAACATTTTCATGTATCGAAAAACATTATGCCAGCTTTCTAAATGGTACTAAAAAGTGCAGAGTAATGACAGAATGGAACACTAGGGAGAATCTATCGTTATTCTGTATCTCTTAGAACCATTTAGTCGGGAAATACCGATGATTCGTTCGAATTTAACGCGGTAATATCATCGATAAAAGGGGGCGAGATCGAGTTTACTGGGGAAAATATGGGGGAAATGGGGCATGATTGGGATTTTCTCAGTGTCAATCAGCTCTACGACGTCGCCTCCGGGAAAGAGAACGTGAAAAGGTAAGAATCTCTAACAATTTATCATCCGCGAGTATCTAGCTCTTTACATTCGCCCCGAAACTAAATGACTTGAAATACTTCATAATTAAAGAGTAATGACAGATTCCAATACTATTAGCTGTCTGGCATCATTCTGGAATTATATTTTACATTTAGACATTTAGCCGACAAATTTTCCCGCCTCATGTCATGCGCATCGATGTAAGTTTTGGTCCTCCCTGAATTCCTCTTGCGCTCGTATAAAAATGCGAATATTGGCATGATTTAAACTCCGATTTAAAAGTTAAACACACGATGTTGAAGAGGAAAGTCAGGAGCATTGATTTATATAATTGTTTTTTAATATAATTCATATTTATATTAAGTAGAAGCCGAGGAAAGCGGGCGGAGTTCCAGCTGACCTATAAAAGAGCTGCAAAATAGGCTTGTCATTCACTGCTCCTAAACACCGCGCCAGACGACGATCCAGAGTCTTCAGCCAGCTCCCCCACCCTCCCCACAAATCAGTGGGAATCGACCTCGTCGACATAGCCGCCAGGACCAGCCCCCATCCCCCCCCCACACACACATCGCCGTCATCGGAAGCGTCAGGATGAAGCCCCTCAACCCCATCGTGGCATCTGCCATGGGGCTCTTCTTCTTGGGGCTTGCCTTCGAGGAGAGCAGCCAGCAGCAGGAGGACACGATGGAGGACGACTCGGTCTACCACGAGTTGAGCCAGAGCCAGAAGGAGGAGATGGAATCTGCCTGGACTCATCACCGACCTGAAGTGGCAGTCAACGTCATCGTCAGGCGGAACTTGGACAAGTCCAAGGTAAGACATAAAAAAGTTTCACTTTATTCTTACTGCTCTAAAGAGAACAGAGTGAGAAACACAAAAATTTAATTCAAAATTTCCTTAATTTGAGCGTCCTCTCGTGATTAGTGCGGAGGAAAAATCACAATTTCCATCTTTACTTCACATTGGAAGAAAAAATTAATCGTCTATTTGTTCAGAATCTTATCAGATGCCAGTAAGAACTGCCCAACACGGTCGTTCTACCTGGTATCTATAGAATTAAACTTCAAACAGAGTTTTAAAAGTTAGAAGTAAACGCGTATTTCACACGCGACTTCAAGTGCTTCCAGTGCGACTTTCTCCCTGTTCTATTTGTTTCGCGTCGATAAAGACGAATGTTAGAGAGGCGCCTAGAGCTCTTTCTAACGTTTATCTTCA
>JAMASZ010000083.1 GCA_023301585.1 Alphaproteobacteria bacterium
GCTGAAATTTCTTCCGCGCCAGCGCCACTATTGCCGCCTTCTTCATCACCGATTGCGCCGACGGCATAAATTAAGGCTACATTTGACTTAGCGACGCCTGCTTTATCAGCTCCAACAACAGCTTTTTTAGCCTGACCGTAGCGTTGGAAAGTTACAACTTTCAAACTGCTATCTTCTGGATCACCTTTGGTTGCTTGGCGCACTTCTGACATTAGAACATCGGCATAATCAAGACGGTCGATTAACTTTGCGTTTAACGCTTCCTTGCCAGTTAAAATGCCTTTATCAACGTAAGTCTTTAACGTTGGCACAGGAATGGTTCTGTCAGTAGAAACTTGTGTCATCATTTGTGTTGATAGACTGGCAAGAATTGAGCTCATCATTTCGCGGTTTTTATCTGACATTTCAGAATTGGTTAAATTCTCCATTGCGCTCTTATAGCCCTCACGTTGAAGAAAGTCTGGCTTAACCCCAATTTTTTCAAGGGCAGACTTACCGAAAGGCATTTCAAAATTTCCACCTGTTACAGATAATTGTCCAACTGGTTGCATCCAAATTTCATCGAAAGCAGAAGCAAAATAGTAAAGCCCTAAACCCGTGCTATTAGCGTAAGAAGGCGCATAAATTTTTGTGAACTTTCCGCTTTCTTTAAAGGAATCAATCGCCCCACGAATTTCTTGCGTGTGTGATGTACTAACGCTCGCGCCTTTCATGCTAACGACAATACCGCGCACACGACCGTCGTCTTTGGCGCGTTCAATGATATCAATCACCTTTGTGATTTGTGGTTTAGAAAATGGGAATGGGTCCATGAAAGATGCTTTGCTGCGTACTTCGCTAAAGCCATCTTCAAGTTCAAGTAGCAACACCATATCTTTTGGTAGTGGTTTTGGCTTCGCGCCTTTTAACAACATTGTTGTTGAAATACTAATCATCACAAGTGAGATAATGAACATCAGTCCAAACATCATACAAACACGCTTTGCCGCCTTCCACAAAATTGGAAGTACGCGCCAGCGTTTCTTGGTTATTTCTTGGTCGTTTTTTTTAGGTTTGTAAAAAAGTGAGCCTGATTTTGCCATGATTAAATTTTCTATTATTTGTTAAATCTGGCTATAAATATGAAGGGAGTTAGGACAAAAGTCACGCAAAACATTGTTAAATAATGTTCAAATCACCACTATTGAGAAGTGCTTGCTCATCGGTTAAGTCACTGGTCATATTACGAAATTCAGCAATCTTTGTGTAGTCATGCGTATTCCCCAAGCCATCAACATCGACAAACAAATCATATTGATTTGTGCGAACGCCCGCTTCGATATAAACAAAATCTATAATGTCGCTTGTAAGAGCATCATAGCCTTGAAGTAAGTCATCAAGAACAATACCTCGGTCGCCTGCCAAGTCCATATCCATCACAATATCAAAGGTGAAATCAGTTGAGGTATCATCAAAAATAAAGGCGTCCCAGCCTGTACCGCCGTAAAGTGTATCTTTATCGTAGCCGCCGTTTAATTCGTCATTGCCCACACCGCCAGTAAGTAAGTCTTCGCCGTAACCACCGAACAACTTATCCTGTGCTTCGTGACCACGAATATCATCATCACCAAAACCGCCATATAAAATATCGCTGTCGCCTTCGCCTTTTAAGATGTCATCACCGTCATCACCATATAATGTATCGAAACCTTCGGATCCTGCCAGAATGTCGTTACCATCATCTCCATGAATAATGTCATTGCCACGATTGCCATTGATAGTGTCGATACCAGCGCCACCATTTAAATTATCAGCACCTCGGTCACCGCGAATTAAGTCACCACCCGCGCCACCATTAACTGTATCAACATCGTCACCACCATAGATAAAGTCATTATCAGCTTCGCCGTTTAAGATATCATTTCCATCACGACCATAAATCGTGTCAACGCCAGCACCACCATAGATTGTGTCATTGCTAGCGTATGAGTCGGAATATACAAAACCGCCAATTAACGTGTCATCGCCATCTTCACCGTAGATGACGTCATCGCCTTCTTGACCATAGATAAAATCGTCGCCCGCATCACCGTGAAGTTCATCAATTCCTGTGCCACCAAATATTTTGTCATTACCTGCGCCACCATAAACTTCGTCATTACCCGTGCCTCCATCAATTAAATCGATACCATTACCGCCATCAATAAAATCATCGCCAGCATGTCCACGAAGGTCATCATTATCATCTTCACCAAAAATCATGTCGTTGCCGCCATCACCTTTAATCAAGTCATCGCCGTTACCGCCGCTTAGGTTATCGTCGTCTTCTTTACCTTCAATCAGGTCATTACCGTCGTCACCGCGAATTTCATCAAGACCAGCACGCCCAATTAAATGGTCATCGCCTTCACCGCCTTCGATTTCATCATTACCGGCGCCTGCGTCAACATAATCATCGCCCTCATTTGCTGTCACGAAATCATCGCCGTCCAGCGCATAGATTTCATCAAGCTCAAAAGTGCCCGCTAAAAGATCTGCTATCGATGTGCCGTAAATAATTGCCATATTCAGACTATAGTGATTTCCCCAGAATTAAGCAAATGCTGAACATCAGTTAAATCAGAAGTCATATTGTGGAACTCTGCAATCTTCTCCATGCCCACGCCTTCGGCAGCGCCATCAGTATCAACATATAGGTCGTAAGTGTCTTCTGCTTCGTTAAATTGAATATCGATGTAGTCAAGGATATTGCTTTCACCATCGACATAGCCTGTTAAAATATTATCAAGCACAATTCCTTTATCGTCATATAAGTTCATGTCCATGACTTTATCAAAGGTACCATCGAATGATGTGTTGTCGAATATAAACGCGTCCCAACCATCACCACCATATAAGGTGTCTTGATCAGTACCACCACGAAGCTCGTCATTACCAGTTCCACCAGTTAATAAGTCTTCGCCTGCACCGCCATCTAGCTTATCGTGATCTTGATGCCCACGAAGTTCATCATTACCTGCACCGCCATAAAGTGTGTCACTTCCTGTTTCACCTTTTAATACGTCATCACCCTCATCGCCATGTATTTCATCATGTCCTTCAGAGCCAGAAAGAGTGTCATTACCATTACCGCCACTAATATAATCATTACCACGGTTACCATTGATAGTATCGACACCGTCATTACCAAAAGCAAAATCATCTCCACGACCGCCAGCGATTAAATCATCACCTTCGCCACCAGAGAGATTATCGCGACCATTACCGCCAGAAACAAAATCATTCCCTTCATCACCGTTTAATGTATCAGCTAAGAAACTACCATATAATTTATCATCGCCAGTACCACCAAAAAGTTTATTCCTGTCGCCGAATATAACCTCTCCTTCTGACCTACCATTATATGAACCACTGGCGATTAAAATATCATTACCTTCATCACCATGTAGAAGATTATTACTGTATTGCCCTATGATAAAGTCGTTACCAGCACCGCCGAAAATTGTGTCGCTTCTACTTTTTCCACCAAGGATTTTATCATCGCCCTCATCACCGAAAATCATATCTGCACCATCGCCACCATCAACAGTGTCATTGCCTAAACCTGCATGTATTTCATCGTTACCAGAGTTTCCACTTAATTCATCATTACCAGCACCACCTGCAATAAAATCTCCGTCATGACCGCCAATTAAAATATCGTTCCCATTTCCCCCAAATATAATATCCTTCCCAATACTGCCATCGATAATATCATCACCGTCATCGCCATATAATTTATCGGCACCAATATACCCGTTAATAATATCTGCACCGTCACCGCCATAAACTCTATCGTTGCCAATCCACCCATCGATGGTGTCATTTCCTGCAAACCCAAAAATTCTATCAGCAGTGTGAGTGCCTTTTAAATTATCGTCTAAATCTGTTCCATTGATAAGAATCATAAATACCCACTAAGTTTTAAGTTACAAACACTGGGCTTTGTGGCGTAGGTAATGGTCGGCTAGGACGC